>DATIXX010000041.1 GCA_035518095.1 Burkholderiales bacterium
CATCTGCTCAAGATCGTTGGTCCCCTGCATGGCGCGGTTGACTCTGTCCATGTTTTCCAGGAACCAGAGATGCGCGGCACGTTCTTCTTCGGCGCGCTTGCGTTCCGTCACATCCGCCACGGTGCCGACGTATTCGATGAGCTCCCCGGCTTTGTCGAAAACCGGATGCCACGTCACGTCGAGGTGTTTGACAGTCCCATCACGCAGCAGCAGCCTGTATTCGACCGTAACTTCAGCTTTTTTCTGGAATGCCTTCAGAACAACTTCGGAAGTCCTCTCGCGATCGTCCGGATGGACAAGCCGAGCGGCCTCATCAGGATCCGGGAGGCCCCGCTGAGGATCCAATCCACAAATTCGGAACACTTCCTCGGACCAGTATAGCGATGCCCTCCTCACGGGGTCGTAGGCGAAACTGCCGGTGTGGCTCAGCCTCTGTGCTTCCGCTAGGTAGGCCTCACTTCGTCGCAGAGCTTCCTCGGCCCGCTTGCGGTCCTCAATATCGGCCAGGATCCCGTACCACTTCAGGATGTTTCCGCGCCCGTCCCGCATTGGAACTGCACGAGCCAGGAACCAGCGGTGTTCCCCATCGGCAGCGCAGCGGAAGCGCGCCTCATCCTCGAACAGCACTCCATTCGCCACGGAGGCGCGCCACTTCTCCACGTGTCGATCGATGTCATCGGGGTGAACGGCGGCCTGCCAGCCCGAGCCCGCCGTATTTTCCGCGGAAAGACCTGTATATTCGGTCCAGCGCTTGCTGACGAATACATTCGACCCATCGGGCGCAGTCGTCCAGGCTATTGCCGGAATCGTTTCGATGACGTCGCGAAGCTCTTTCTCACGTTGGTGAAGCGCTTCTTCGGCTCGCTTGCGCTCGGTGATGTCCTCGCACGCGACCAGTAGAGTGGGCTGCTTCCTTAGGAGAACAGCATTCGCTGTTTCGCGGACCCACAGCATCGTGCCGTCCTTGCGGATCTTGCGCGCTTCCCACCTCATCATGCGACCGAGATTCTGAAAACAACTCTCGATATTTCTCTGAATTCGCTTCCAATCGCCCTCGTAGAAAATTTTCAGCACCGGTTGACCGATCAATTCGTTCGCCCCGAAACCCAGCTGCTCCGCGCCAAAGGCGTTGACGGACAGGATAGTCTCGGCCGCGTCCACCATGAAGTACATGGTCGGGTTGTTTTCAAAGACGGCCTTCCATTGCTCCTCGCTCTCGCGAAGCGCCGCTTGCGCCCGCTTGCGCTCAGTAATGTCGCGTAGAATGACCGTGAAAACGACTTCGTTACCAAGACAAAGTTTGGAAATGGAAGCTTCGGCAGGGAATTCACCTCCATCTTTTCGCCGCCCAAATACTTCGCGACGTTGCGCCATGCTGCGCGAAACTTCCGAAGTTTTCGCAAACTCTTCGATGTCTCCCCTATGTGAATGCGCGAATCGTTGTGGCAGCAGAATCTCTAGCGGTTTGCCGATAACTTCCGCCTGCCCATACCCAAACACTTTCTCGGCACCTTGATTGAACAGGATGATTCGCTGATGGGAATCAACGGATATGATCGCGTCCTGGGCAATGTCCAGAATGCCTTCAAACCGGGCCTTTGCGGCGCCCGCCGCTTCCTCGGCGCGCTTGCGCTCGACTCTCTCCCTGGCTTCACGTAATGCTCGGCGCACCGAGGGCACAATTCCAGATAGTCGTTCCTTTAAAAGATAATCCGTTGCCCCCGTCTTGAGGGCTTCGATCGCCACCTCTTCGCCGAGCGTTCCGGAAACGAAGATAAACGGCACGTCCGGCGCTCGCTGCGCTGCGATCTTCAATGCCGATATGCCGTCGAAGGAAGGGAGCGTATAGTCCGCGAGGATCAAGTCCAAGCCGCCTTTGTCGAGCGACGCGACGAAGTCTTCGCGGGTCTGCACGCGCGTGATGTCGCAGACGATTCCCTCTGCTTCGAGCATGTCGCGAACGATCTCGGCGTCCCCGGCGTCGTCCTCGAGGTGCAGCACGTGAAGCGCGCGATTCAACTTTAGCGTCTCCTTGCGACGCTTCCTGGCGGCGGCTCGTTGATCACGGCCCAGAACACGCCCAGTTCCTTAATGGCGTTGACGAACTCGTGGAAGTCGACCGGCTTCACCACATAGGCGTTAACGCCGAGCCTGTAACTCGCCACCATGTCCCTTTCTTCCTGGGAGGAGGTGAGCACCACGACGGGAATGAGCTTCAGCCTCTCGTCGGACCGGATCTGCTGCAGGACTTCGAGGCCGTCGATTTTCGGCAGCTTCAGATCGAGCAGCAGCACGGCAGGGTTCTCCTTGGCGCGCGACCTGTAGTTGCCCTTCGCGTGGAGGTAATCGAGGGCCTCCGCTCCGTCGCGCACCACCACCACCTCGTTCGCCAGGTTGTATTCCTCGAGCGCAGTGAGCGTGATGTCGATGTCCTTGGGATCATCCTCGACCAGCAGAATCCGTCCTAGTCCGTTCATGTTTATCTCCTCATGGTTTTGGCACTGAGAAATAGAACGTGGCCCCACTGTCCACGACGCCTTCGGCCCATACCCGGCCACCGTGTCGGGCGACGATGCGCTGCACCGTCGCGAGCCCGATGCCGGTCCCTTCGAAGTCTTCAGGCAGGTGCAGGCGCTGGAACACGCCAAACAGCTTGCTCGCGTATTTCATGTCGAAGCCGACGCCGTTGTCGCGGACGAACACCACCACGTCTTCACTTGCGCCATCGCGGCACCCGATCTCGATCGCGGCATGCGGGCGCGTGCGGGTGAACTTTACCGCGTTGGACACCAGATTAAACAGCACGAGCTTCAGCATCGAGCGGTCACCGTGCACGCTCGGCAGCGGCGCCCCGACCTTCCACGTGATGTCGAGCCCCTCCGTCTCCCGCTCTATGTCGTGTAACACCTCGCGCAGCAGGTCCCCGAGGCTCACCAGCGTCATGCGCGTCTCGGCCCGACCGATGCGCGAGAATGCCAGGAGGTCGTCGATCAGCGCGCCCATCTTCTTTGCCGATTCCAGAAGGTTGGTCACGTAGCGCCGGCTCCGCTCGTCGAGGTCCGAGGACGCGGTCTTCTGAAGAAGCTCGGCATATGCCGCGACATGACGCAGCGGCGCGCGCAGGTCGTGCGACACGGAGTACGTGAAAGCCTCGAGCTCTTTGTTGCTCGCTTCGAGCTCAAGGGCTCGCCGTTCGAGTTGCGCGTTGAGCTTGCGGATATCGTCCTCCCGGCGCTTCCTCTCGGTGATGTCATTGTGCGTTTCCAGGATCGCAAGCGGCTGTCCGTCCGCATCGCGCTGCAGCGACCACCGGGTCGAGAGGACGACCTGTGCACCGTCCGCCCTAGTCTTGGTGAGCTCCCCCGCCCATCGCCCGGTGCGCAGGAGCTCTGCGCGGATCTCCTCGATGGGACGGGAAGAGACCGTCCGCAGAAGCTCAGGGGCGCGCTTGCCGACGGCTTGCTCTGCAGTCCATCCGAGGACCTCCTCCGCGCCGCGGTTCCAGTAGGTGATCGTGTCGTTCATGTCGCGCACGAAGATCGTGTCGTGGGTGAGATCGAGGAGGCTTGCTTGGCGCATGCGGACTGCGACTTCTTCTTGAAGCTGGTCGAGCGCGCGGCGCAGTTCGCGCTCGATGCGCCGGCGCCGAGCGGCGAACCAGCCGACGACCAGCGCGAAGACGACGAACACGCCGACGTGGGGTACGAGATCCTTGGGATCGACCTCAAACGAGTATAGCGGCGGAGTGAAGAAATAGTCGAGGCAGAGGGCCCCCGCGACAACGGCGGCTACGCCCTGCCCGGCCCCGCCGTACCAAATAGTGACGGCGATTGCGATGAGGAAGAGCGGTATTTCGAGGTTTCCAAGCCCGAGGTGCCCGCCGGCGAGCGCGAGGCCGAGGGCGACCGCGATCGCGAGAACAGCGAGCCCATACGGGCGAAGCGCACGCATGCTCATTCTTGCAGCACCGGCGCGAGGCTCGGAGCTATTCCTGATCGCATGGATGTGCTTTATCGTTCTATCAGGCAGCACGATCCTGTAATCCTACGCAAAGTCAGCCTTCTCGCGGCATGCCTGCTCGAACAGTTTGCGATGTCCGTCGTCGTCCTCTGGGTGCTCGATTTGAGAAGACTCTTCACCATCTGGGGCATTCCTCGTTGAGGATTTATTCCATAGATTTGGAACATTTCCTCGGACCCGTGCGTCGTTTTCCCGGCGGCAGGATTGTAAGCCCAAATGCCCGTGTGGGTCAGGCTCTGCGCTTCGGACAGATAAGCCTCGCTTCGCCTTAGCGCTTGCTCCGCCCGCTTGTGGTCCCCGATAGTCGCCAGCATCCCATGACCGATGAATTGGTTCGCCCCGTAACCCAATTGCTCGGCGCCGAAGGCGTTCACCGATACGACCTTCTCCGCCGCATCCATGATAAAGTACATCGTGGGATTGCTCTCGAAGGCCGCTCGCCATCGCTCCTCGACAGAATTGACCAGGTCCGCGAACCGCCGCTGTGCAGCTAGGGCTTCGGCACGGCGCCGGTTAGCGTTGAGAGCCTCTCTGCGCGCACGATCTGCGAGATGGCTCGTAATAATACCGATGACGAGGAATGCAGCGAGCACAAAGAAGTCTCGCGAATCACTGAATTTGAAGGTGCTTGGCGGCGGGATCGACCAAGCGAACCCGAGGGCTGCAAGGAGTGAGACGAAGACCGCGTAACGAAAACGCCAGACGGAGGAGACAATTAAAACAACAAACAGAAAGATGAGAGTCGCGGTTAACGGCCGATCGCTAAGGGGCAGTGCATAGAGCACGGCAACGTTCGCGGTAACCACTGCGATGCAGATGGCGACCCGGTACACCGGATTTACGATCGACCTCATGGAATCGTGTTCCTGTGATGGCATTTTAAAGCACCTTTACGGCCGAGTTGAAGCGCGCCCACACTCCACTGAGCACATCGAGAAACCAACGCCAATCAGCGTGCGCGCGGTAGATGCCTTCGCGCCCGTCCAATGGCGTCATCACCACCGTACCACAATCACCAGCAACACCGCGATGCCCACAGGGGTAGAGGGAAAGATCCAGAGATACCGCAAGCAGTGCGCGAAACTAACGCCAGTTACGATCAGTCGCTCGCTTCCCGCCAGTAGGCTCCAGCACAGATTTTCCCTGACCAGGAAAACGGTCGCAATAACAGCCCACATTCCTCCCAAAAAATCGCTGTCTTTGTCGACAAATCGAGCGAGACCATAGGTCACTACTCAATAGATGCTGAGACACCCGATGGCCGTGCCCACGGCGAAAAGGAAATCCCAAGCCGAAAAGCCCGCGCGGCCCGGCTTTGTAGGAATTCTGGTTGTCCGCGACCGGCACGCCTGCCGGGGTGTCATTCTGTGGCTGAAGACGATCGGCTGTCCTTTACCCCAGTCGTTGTAGTAGGTCTGCGCACCGTCTTTGGTGGTGATCGTGCTCATGCAGGCTATCCTTGGTGCGCCGTAGTCGGCAAAGGGTCGAAGGGTGTGGTGATGCGATCCATCGGCAGCCAAGACCGGCCGTGCCTTAATTGAGCACGCCGGGATGGACCATTTCCATGAGTTGGTGGTTGTCCCGATAGTCGACCGGGATACCGACGATTACCGGTCCCTGCATCGCGAGGGCGCGCTGGAGCGTCGGAGCGATCTCGTCCGGGGTATTGATGCGCAGCCCGCGAGCGCCGAATGACTCGGCGAACGGCACTATGTCTACAGGCCCGAAGTCGACGGCGGAAGCGCGGCCGTACTTCGCCACCTCTTGGAAGCGCACCATGTCGTAGGCGCCGTCGGTCCACACCAGGTGCACGAGGTTGCATTTGAGCCGCACCGCCGTCTCGAGCTCGGTTGCCGAGAAGAGGAAGCCGCCGTCGCCAGAGATGGAGATGACCTTGTCGCGCGGGCGAACCAGGCACGCGGCGATGCCCCAGGGCAGCCCCACACCCAGGGTCTGCTGCCCGTTGCTGATCAGCACCTGTCGAGCGCGAAAACTGTACAAATAGCGGGCCAGCCAGATGTGGAACGACCCCATGTCCAGGCACAGCGTCATGTCGTCGCTTAGCACGCGCTGCAGCTCGTACACCAGACGCAGCGGGTGAACGGGAGCGCCGTTCAGGTCGGCCGTGCGCGCACCGAGTTGCGCACGCTCGCGGCAAATCTCGGCAAGGAGCTGTGCGTCCGCCGAGACGGTTTTCCGTTCGACCCGGGCGGCGAGGGCGCGCAGCGTCGGCGCGATGTTGCCTGTCAGCTCGAGCTGCGGCCGATAGTCCTTGTCGACGTCGGCGCCCACCGGATCGATATGCACGATTGGGCGCTTGCGTCCCCTGTTCCACAGGCTCGGGTCGTACTCGACGGGATCAAACCCCACGCTCACCACCACGTCGGCGGCGTCAAGGAGCTTGTCGGCCGGCTGATTGTGGAACAGGCCCACCCGCCCCCCGAAGTAGCCGAAGAGCTCGCGCGGCACGACGCCAGCGCCCTGATACGTGCAAACCACCGGCAATTTCGTCTTCGCGAGGAAAGCGCGCACGGCTTCTGCGGCGAGCGGCTGGCTCGCGAGCAAGCCGAGCAGCAGGACGGGCCGCTGTGCGCCGCTCACCAGGGTGGCGGCGGCAGTGATCGCCTCCGCCGGGGCGGGGCCGAGTTGTTCCGGCGCCACAGGCGTCAGCACCGCGCCGTCCGCCGCACCCATCATGATGTCTTGCGGAGCGCTGATGAAGGCCGCGCCGGGGCGGCCCGACTCCGCGGCGCGAAACGCGTTCGCCACGACTTCCGACACCGCCTGCGGGGCATCGATTTCGGCGCTGAACTTCGTGATCGGCCGGAACATGCTAACGGTATCCATGCTCTGATGGACCTGCTTCAGGCGGTGAGCGAGCGGTACGGCACCGCCGATAGCGACCACCGGATCGCCCTCCGAATTGGCAGTGGCAAGGCCGGTGACCAGGTTGGAACATCCCGGCCCCGAGGTGACCAGCGTCACGCCCGCGTTGCCGGTCATGCGCCCGATGCCGCCGGCGATGAAAGCCGCGTTCTGCTCGTGGCGGCAGACCACCGTCTTGATCCTCGAGTCGAGGAGCGTGTCGAAAACCTTGTCGATCTTCGCGCCGGGAATCCCGAACACATATTCGACGCCTTGCGCCTCGAGGCTCTTCACCAGCAGCTCGGCGCCTGTTTGCATGCTCATTTCTTTTCTCCTTCAGCTTTGGCAAGGTCCGCGCTCGGGTCCCGGCGCAGGTCGGCCTTCAGAAAATCCTCGGTTTCCGGCAACGCTATGTGGTAATCACCCTCGCGCTGGATCTGCAGCCGCAGGTTGGTCGCGCGGCACTGCAGTAGATGGCCCCCGCTCGTACGGTCGTCCGACACGAAGTGCAGGTGGTAGCCGGGCACGTTGAGGGTCTTTACATACTCCGGCGTCCAGAACCCGACGAGCGTCCCCGACACGTTGCGATACTCGAACTCGGGCTGCACCGCCGCCGCCTGGACGAGCGGCACCCCTTCCGCGGTCCGGCACATCGCGCGCGTGTGCACGTAGTCGAAGTGCCCGTCCACGCGGAGCGCGAAGATGAAGTTCTCCGAAGCCCGCAGCGCGTCGAACCGGCGTGTGAGATGGGCAAGATCCGGGCATTGCGGCAACGTCACCGTTTCATCCGGTGCAAAGCGTGTGACCACGGCGAACGGGCTCAGCGCATCATCGCCGCATTGGCGCACCGAGCCGTCGGAGCGCACCTGGTAGAAACGGCCGTCGACGACGATCATCTCGCCGTCGAGATTCTCGAAGGTGCCCAGGCCAAGATCGCCGTGTTGGCGCAGGGTGCCTACGCGTACCGCGGCCTGGTAGATACCCTCGACGAGCGCGATGGAGGTCGAGACCTGATAGAGCGTGTGGTGCGGCGGACGGATCATCGTGCCTCCATGCCTTCATGCGCTCCGGGAAACTGAGCTAGGAACCAGGTAACCCCCAGCAGGTCTGCGCTCCCGCCAGGGCTGAGACGGCGCGCGATCAGGGCATCGTCGAACGCTGCCATCCTTTCTTCGCCATCGGCCGCGAGCACACCGCCTTCGCGCAGCAGCAACCTGGCGTACTCGCGCACATACTCGAGCCCGGCAAGACCGCCGCGGGACACGACGTTGGTATCGGTGTTGACCGCGAGCAGATGCAACAGCACCTGGAGGAGCGCCACCTCGTCACCCCAGCCCCCGCGCCGCAAGCGGTCGTACAGCGGCAGCGCGACCTCGCGTACCAGCGCATACCCCGAGGCTGCTTCGCCCCGGGCGCCGCTCAGCCCGTAGCGCCGGAAGACGCGTTCACCAGCCGTACGCGGCTCTTCAGTGGAATTCAGCTCGCGCTCGACGAGTCCGGCGCACATGCTCGCCACTTGCGCGCAGATGCGCTCGCGGCTCAACGCGATGCCTTGCGCGAGCAGACGGCCGGCGCCGGCGCAGAGCAGGCCGAGCGAAAAGACGGCTCCCTTGTGCGTGTTGACACCATGGGTCGCCTGGAACATGGCTTGCTCGCACAGCACGCCGATGGGCCGCACGAGCGGTAGCAAGGCGCGCGCAGGCGTCCACGCTGTGGCATGGCCCTTTTCCACGAAGCGACGCCACCAGGGCGCAATGGCGCGAGCGCTGGCGAGGAACGTGCGAAAGTCCATGTCGTGGTGGGCGCCGCAATTGCGACGGTCCACGAGTCCGGGCTTCGGCGTGAGCATCAGTTCTGACAACAGCGCCTGGTCGGCATAGTCGGCGATCAGACTCAAGGTCGTCGCCGCGTAAACTGCCGGCGACGGCGAGAGGAACGCCGTATTATGAGTTTGTACGCTGATCATATTCATTCACGATCTTCCGTATAGTGTTCAATAACTCTTGCAGCGGGTGCCGGCGCGAGCGGCCGCAGGCATGGGCCGGCTGCTCGCATACCAGGCAACGCCGCACTGGAAATCCTAGTTCCTGACGCGACAGTCGCCCCTGTCCGGGAGCGATGACGTCGAGATCCCAAAGGCGTCCCAGAGGGTGATGGTCTTCGAGCTCGACGGTCGCCGACTTGACGATCCGCGCGTCCACATCCATGACATAGAGCGCTTCCGGGCCGGTTTCCTGCCACCAGATTTCGCGCGACAGTACGCGCCAGCCCCGCTCGTTGGATACGGCCCCCAGCTCCTGAAGCGCTTCGGCCAGCACCTGGCGTGGCAACCACCCATCCTTCACCGGGCCCGGCATCACGACGGTCATCGAAACCAGCGGTTTGTCGAATCGCGCCAAAGCAGCGGCCTGACGAGCGGCCCGCCGCTCTCTCGCAGTCAGCATTTGGTCGAGGCTGACCTTGGTCTCAGGAACCGTTTCGACCGACACATGCATAATCAGTTTTTCACCTGCCGCACCACGTCGATCACGCTGCCGTCGCGATAGCGGATGACACCGACGACGCGCTCCTCGAACTCAATTGGCTCGGGCTCGCCGGTGAGCGCCACCGCCTTCTCGTGCAGCTCCTGGATCGTCATGACCGGCAGGCGCGCTTCGCGCAAGCGCTTCTCGATTTCCGGACGCTTGGGGTTCACGGCAATGCCTTGGTCGGTCACCAGCACATCCACCGATTCGCCCGGCGTGAGCAGCGTCGTCACACGACGCACCACCGTGGGAATGCGGCTCCGTACAAGCGGGGCCACGACCATCGTCAGGTTGGCCGCCGCAGCGACGTCGCAATGTCCGCCCGATGCCCCGCGCATAACGCCGTCGGAGCCGGTGATCACGTTCACGTTGAAGTCGAGGTCGATTTCCAGCGCGCTAAGGATGACCACATCCACGCGATCGACGTAGGCGGCTTTCGAGGTGGGATTTGCGTACTCGTTTGCCGAGATCTCAAGGTGGGCGGGCGAGGTGCGCAGCGATTCCGCGGCGTCGTGGTCGAACGACTGCACATCGACGACGGCCTTAATCAGCCCTTTCTTGTGCAGATCGGTGATCCCGCCGGTGATGCCGCCCAGCGCGAAGCTCGCCGTGATGCCCTTGCGTTTCATGCGATCTTCCAGGAACCGGGTCGCAGCCGTGGAAGACGCCCCCGAGCCGGTCTGGATGGAGAAGCCGTCCACGAAGTAGCCGGAGTACTCGATCACGTCCGCCGCGCGGCGCGCGATCATCAGCTCGCGGGGATTGTTGGTGACGCGTGCCGCGCCGACGCTGATCTTCTTGGGATCGCCCACCTCGTCTACCTTGACGATCCAGTCGACGCGATCCTGCGAGATGCTGGCCGGGTGGTTTGGAAATTCCACGATTTCAACGGTCAGCAGCACGACCTGGCGGGCGAAATCCGCATCTACCTTGGCGTAGCCGAGCGAGCCGCAATTCACCTTGCCGTTCGAGGCGTTGGCGTTGCCGAATTCGTCGCAGCACGCGACGCCGAGGAAGGCGACATCGATCTTGACCTCGCCGGTCTGCAACAGGTGGACGCGGCCGCCGTGCGAGTGAACCTGCACGGGGCGCTGCATCAATCCGTTCGAAACCGCCTCGGCGAGCTTTCCGCGCAGGCCCGAGGTGTAGATCTGTGTGATGACGCCGCTCTTGATGTGCTCGACGAGCGGGTCGTGGCAACTGGCGAGTGAGCTCGAGGCGAGCGTCAGGTTCTTGAAGCCCATCCTGGCGAGAGTATTGACCACTTGGAGGACCACCTTGTCGCCTTCGCGAAAGCCGTGGTGGAACGAGATGGTCATCCCGTCCTTGAGCCCGGAGCGCTCGATTGCTTCCTCGAGCGATTTGCAGACCTTGCGGTGCAATTTGCTGTCGGCGCCGGCGAGATAGGGCGTGTGCGCGTTCTGTCCCGCAAACTGCTCAAGCGCGGGGTCCTGTTTCGTGAGTTGTTCGAGAGAGTTCTTCATGATCTGTTGTCCTTTCATCGTCTGTTTTACACGGCCTCTGCGAGCTGCAGCGCCATTTCCGCCTCGTGGATCACCGGCGGGTCCACCATCTTGCCGTCGAGCGACACCACCCCCAGCCCTTTACGGTGGGCTTCCTCAGCCGCCGCAAGCACGCGTTTCGCGTGGCTCACTTCCGCTTCGGTCGGCGCGTAGGCCTTGTGCAGGAGGTCGATCTGCTTCGGGTGGATCAGCGATTTGCCGTTGAACCCGAGCTGCTTAGCGATCTGCACCTCGCGCAGGAAACCTTCGTCGTCGGTCACGTTGCCGTAGACCACGTCGAAGGCATCGATGTGCGCGGCGCGGGCGGCGTGCAGCACTGCCGCGCGCGCGTAGAACAGCTCCGGTTCCCAGCCGGTACTCCGCCGAGTGTGCATATCGACCAAGTAGTCGAAACCGGCTATGGCGATGGCAACCATGCGCGGGGAGGCGGTCGCGATTGATACGGCGTTCACCACGCCGATGGCGGACTCGATAGCGGCCATGAGCTTCGTATCGCCGACGGGACGCCCGCATGCCTTCTCGATCCGCGCGATGTGCGTCTCCAGCTCATGAATCTCCTGGGCGGTCTCGGTCTTGGGCAGGCGCACGATATCCACGCCGCCTCTGACCGCAGCCTCCAGATCTTTCAGTCCGTACTCTGTATTGAGCTCATTAATGCGTACGACAGTCTCGATGTCGGCATAGGCCGGGTGTTGCAGCGCCTGATACACCATGAGCCGCGCGGAATCCTTCTCGCGCAGTGAAACCGCGTCTTCGAGATCGAACATGACCGAATCCGGCTTGTACACGAATGAGGTGCTCAACATCGCCGCGTTGTCGCCCGGGACGAAGAGCATGCTGCGACGTAATTTCATGACAGCCTCCCCCAATCAAGTTCCTGGGAGCCGCAACCGCGCAGCACCGCCGCCTGAACCCGCGCCCGAATCACGCAATCGAGCGCCCCCTTGTCTTCGATCACGATCGACCCGTCGCTGACCGATAACTTGTCCAGCGTGTCGGTGACGACTTTCTTGATCTGCTTGCCGAACTGCTTCATTACCTCGCTCCTGATCACAATGTCGCGAGTCCCTTTGCCGCTAGGCGCAACCTTGACCAGCAGGTCGCTGGATTCCACGGTGCCGGCGATCGCTTCCTTGATGACTTTCATCGACGTTTTCCTTTCATTGAATGGTGTTGTTGACTGGTAATAAACTCTCGAGAAACTGCAGTGTCGTCGCGGGGACGAGCGCTGCGATCCTTCCGAAATCGCGCTCCGCCAGAAGCCTTCTCACCTCGGTCGCTGAAATTGGAACGCCGCCGATCGACGCCCGCGGTATTTCGACGACGGTGATTGGCGGCTGGCCGGACGGCGCCTGCTGCAACCAATCCTTCATCTGCGCGTTGTAGCTCTTCGTGACTGGGTCGAACGGCTCGCTGCCGACGTAGCGGCGTGTAATGCCGAGCGCCGGTGCTATGCAATCGCGGAACAGCAGCAGATCGACGGCAGCCCAGCTGCTCTCAATGAGGCCCTTATCCTTGAGAAAATAGCCGGGGAAGGTGGCGCGCGAGATGATGTAGTCCGAGCCGGGGTACAGCGTCAGGTTGTCTATGCCCTTCACGCCCGCGGCGACGAGTGCGAAGCGATCGGCATAGGAAAACGACGATGCGTCCTCCTTCACCACGAACACGTGGAGCCAATCGCAAGCGCGAGCAGCCTGCGCGACGAGATAGCGATGGCCGAGGGTGAATGGGTTGGCGTTGAGGACGATGCCGCCGATGGTCTTCCCCGGCCGGCGCTGCACGCGCAGACTCTCGCAGTATTTTTCAATCGCCACGGGACTGTTCTCCATGAGAACAACCCGCTGCGGAACTTCGACCAGCGGATAGAACCCCCAGCCACGGAAGAACGGCAGATTGTGGGGTGCAGAGTACAGAAAGAGGTGGTACTGTCCTCTTTCGGCTGCGAGGCTGACGACTTCACTGCCGAGCGCGAGGCTGAGTGATTCGCCCCGAGCATCTTCGGCAACAGCCACGCACTTGATCGTATAGTGGTCGAGACCCGCGCAGGCGACGATGTGTCCTTTCTGACGGCACACCACGAACACCTCGATCTGATCATCCAGCTCCAGATCGTTGGCAGCCAGCAGCTTTCTCACTTCCTCCATCTCGGGGGGTGCGTCCTTCGGCTGCACGGTATAGAAGTCGGCTGTGGCATTCATGGGGGTAGCACTCATTTCATGACGACCAGGATGACAATACCGAAGATTGCGAGAATGATGCGGGCCAGCGCATAGGGGAGCGTGTAGCCGATCGCGGGCAGCGTGCTCTGGGCCGCTTGCTGCAGAGCGCCGAGCGCCGGAGTGAACGTTCGCGCGCCGGCGACGGCGCCAAGCAACAACGTTGGATGAAATTTGAACACGTATTTCCCGAGGAAAATACCGACGATCAACGGCACGAAAGAGACAATGATCCCGGAGAGGACGAGGCTGATGCCGTACGCCTGGAGGCCAGTGACCAGGCCGGGCGCCGCGTTGAGGCCTATCCCGGCAATGAAACCACTGAGGCCGACGTTGTTGAACACCCAGAGCGCCGGTGCGGGGATGCCTCCGAACGTGCGATATTTGGCGCGCAGGTAGCCGCAGATGAGCCCGGCGAGCAGCGTCCCGACGCCCGTGCTGAGGCCCAGCGGAATGCCGCCGACATGGATGGTGAGGAGGCCCACGAGGCTGCCGATCACGATGCCGACGCCCATGAACGCGACGTCCGATTTCGATGATGAGCGGTCGGCCTCGCCGAGCGTTTTCGCGAGATCATCGACGTATTTCCTCGCCCCCAGAATCGTCAGCACGTCCCAGCGTTCGATCTTGAGGTCCTGGGTTGCCGGGATCGGGTGGCCGCCACGCGTCACATGCATGAGGAACAGCCGACGGCCGTAATGCCCGAGCTCGTGCTGCTCCAGGTCGTGCAGCGTCCGGCCTACGGCCTTCTTGTTCGTAACAACGATGTCCAGCTCCTCGGCCGGATACGCGAGCAGCTCGTTATCCTCCACTTCCGGCCCGATCGTCTCCTTTGCGACGAAGTGGGCATGAGGCGATCCCGAGAGGACGAGCGTGGCGTCCTGCGGGATGGCTGCCTGCACATCGGCGTCGACGATCTTGGCCCCTTGCCGGAAGCGCGTGACGACCGCGCCCTGCAAAGCGGCGTCCAGCTCGCGCGGTGTACGGCCGACGAAATCGGCGTTGGCGACCCGGTAGGCGCGCGCGACGACCGGCTGATACGCCTGTTCGCCCGCCGTCCCGCCGTGGATCCCCATCTTGGCTTCGAGTTCCTTGGAAACCGTCGGGAGATCGACTCGCAGGATCGTCGGCGCGGCGGAGGCGAGGAACCATGCGGTGAGGATTCCACTGAACGGCAAGGTCACGGCGTAAGCGATCCCTATGAGGCCCGCCTCCGCTGCGGCTCTCTGCGTATCCAGGCCCACCTGGGTGATATTGGTTGCCGCGACGCCGAGCGTCCCCGAGTTGGTTAAGCCGCCCGCCACCAGCCCGGCGGCGAGCCCGGGCCCGTATCCCATTAGCTTCGCGGCTGCCCATGCCGTGATGAACCCGATCGCGCATACTATCAGCGTGAACCCGATCTGCGGCAGCGCTTCCTTTTTCATTGATGCAAAAAACTGCGGGCCGACGCTGTAGCCGACGGCGAACAAGAAACTCAGGAAGAAGGTTTGCTCCAGGACGCCGGGCAGCTTGATGCCGAGCTGCCCAATGAGCAGCCCGGCGATTAGGACGCTCGGGACCACGCCGAGGCTGAACGAGCCGAACTTCAGGGCTCCAAACCAGTAGCCGATCGCGAGCGTCAGGAACAGCGCGATCTCGGGATGATGACGAAGAGCATCGAAAAGCATGTGCATGGGAATCTCCTTTAGTTTTTGCCTAGCCTGTCCGCGATCGCGAGCACGCGCTCGGCCTCGCGGACCATTGCCGGTTCTACGACATGGCCGTTCAGGACGGGCGTGCCCGTGCCGGCTGCGGCTCGGGCAGCCATGACGGATCGTGCGTGCGTCACAGCATCTGACGAAGGCGTGAAGATGGTGTTGATCGCGGCAAGCTGTTCGGCGCGTAAAGCCGCCTTGCCCGTCATACCCAGCTTGCGGCTCGCAGTCGCCTCGAGTCTGAGGCCCGCCTCGTCGGCCTTGAAGTAGGGGACGTCGATGGCGGCGATGCCGGTCGTCGCCGCGGCCGCGACGACGCGCGAGCGCGCGAAGAGCAGGTTCTCCCAGGAGCCTTCGGCGCCGATGTCGGCCGCGAGATCACCGCCGCCGAGGAACAGACCGCACACGCGCTCGTGCGCGTTCGCGATGTGATGGGCAACGAACACCGCCCGCGCGAGCTCGATCATCGGAATGACGCCGATCGTCGACTGTGAACCCTCGAGGACGTCAGCCACTACTCCGATCTCATCGGCGGACTCGCATTTCGGGATGACGATCGCTTCGGGGTGCGCGCCGGATTCGTGGAGCGCCAGCAGGTCCCGAAGTCCTTCCACCGTACGCGGGCTGTTGATGCGCAGGATGCGCACGAAATTCGGTTCGGCCGCCTGGCGCAGGTAGGCGAGAGCGGCCTCGCGCGCTTTGCCCTTCTCCGCCGGAGCGACGTTGGATTCGAGATCGATCATGATCCCGTCGCCCGCGCGGGCGCTAGGAAAACGTTCCGGACGCGAGCCCGGCGTGAGCAGGAAGCTGCGGCACGCACGCAGTCGGGTGCGAAAAGGTGTGCTTATCGCCGTCGCCGCGGTTTGCTTGAGCTCTTGCGTCTTGGTTTCAGTCGCGGTTGTCATCGATGGTCCCTTCGTTAGCGCGTTGTGAGGAATGTATGTCGACTTTGCAACATGGACTCAATTTATCACTCTCTTGGGCGCGGGTTCTTGTGGACACTTGCGCACTGTTGCAGAATCTTGCGTTCGAGGACTTCCTCAACGCCACCCGAATTCCGAGCGAGGCAGCACGCGCCCGGTGAAACTTAGCGGCGTGCCACTATTCACCTGAGCCAGGCTGCCGATGACCTTTGATCGGGGCAACCACGGCATCTGCTGCGTAGGGATCGCGAAGCCTGCCTCATGCCCGCATGTCCGTGTCGGCAGTACCTGGCGCCACGAGCGCGACGATGCCACCGCAGTTGTGCAAATCAGCAGCTAGCCCGCAGCGTATACCTTGACTGCCATTGACTCGACCGACATCGCCATCCGATAACTTCTCGGGGTCATCGATGTTGCCATCCGGAACATCGTGGTGAAGTGGCTTTGGTCTGCAAAACCGACCTGCGCTGCAACGTCTGCAAGCTTTTCATTCGCAGTTAAGAGCGGCGTGGGTTTGAGCAAGCTCCGTGTGCTGCAGCTCACATAGCTTTACAGATGTCCTACATGGTCTCGATGGAGGGTGGGCTACCTAGGGTAGATGCATGGCAAGTGGCCGACCACCGTTGGCGCGATGGACGAGCTACAGAAATATACCAACATTGCGCCCGCCACGGAACCTAGTAGCAAGAGGAGTTAGGTCCATTGGTGCGGGCCGTGTCCGACGTTTCTCGCCAGACATTTATCGAATAGGCGGGCCAGACAATCATCAATTCGTTTTGGGCCGGCGCTTATTCCGGTGAGCAACGAGCCCGGGGCAGTTCTCATCAGGTAGCGCTGCGGGCCCTGGCCTTTAAGTGGATTCGTATCGTTTACCGTTGCTGGCAGACATGCACGCTATACGACGTACTGTTTTATCCGAAGCCATAACTCGCCTATCCTAATTAAGTGTATTTTTCGTTCTGCCGAAGCAACCGTCTAAATTTTCGTGTTCGGCGCCTTATTCTTCCCACGTTTCGCGTAGCATCAAGCTGCTCCGTCTACGGCATCATGCCAAAGCGCTTGGGCCAGCACCAAAATGACAGGACCTATAAAAACTCCAAGCAATCCGAACGCTTCGAGCCCGCCAAGCCCGCCCAGGAGCACCCAGAAAAAACCCAATTGAACGCGTTTCCCTATGACCGCAGGGCGGATAATATGGTCCGCCACAAAAACAACAATGACGCCCCAACCGAAAAGCACCACCGCTGTCACGCTGGCGCCTTTTGCGGAGAGCATTAGGGCAACTCCGGCGACGGCGAAGTACCCAACGTACGGTATCATGGCAATCAATCCGGTGATCGCGCCCCAAACCCCTGCAGACGGCACCTGAGCAATTGCACATGCAAGGCCAAATAGCACGCCGTCAATCAGCGACACCAGGATCATGCTGCCCATAGTCGCGCGTACCGCATCAACGACCTTCTGAAAATAGGAATCACCGCGCTGCCCCAGTTTGTCGTGAATGACTTGCCTTATGCGTATGTCCAACGGCTCGCCACCGCGATAGAGGAAGAACAAACCCAGAACTGTGATAGAAATGAACATCGTGTGGCGCAGAATTAATTGACCGAGCGATCCCGCCCAGCCACGTAGCCAAGCCGAATCGGCACTATGCAGCCAGCGGGTAACCCCACCCGGAGTCCCCAACACCGCATTCCACTGATCAACAAGCCAGTCACCCGCCAGCGGTATTGCCATCAACCAATGCGGGGGTGGGGGGCCATAATTTCCCGCGACAGCAATCTCGCGCGCCCACGCTTGCACTTGCCCCGCGATCGCGAGAAACGCGTATCCAAACGGACCCAATATAAAAAGCGTGACAAGTGCGGTGAAGAGAAACGGTGTTGCATTCAATGCAAATTGGTGCGGCATGCGTGCAGCAAAGCGGCAATACAGAGGCCAAGTGGCGATCGCTATGATAACCGCCCACGTCAGCGGCACAAGAAAACTGCGCAAGACCCACAGAGAAAAGAGCAGAACGAGTATAGTCAATATCCACATGGGACTGATTCTAAAGCTCGACACCATCTTTTGATCTTTTTCCAATATTCCTCCCGGCCACATAGTAAACGTTTAGCTATTCTTCTTCCTTCCGTTTCGTGCCCACGTTTCTGCTTCTTGCGGATTTCGACCGCTTCAGCACAACCTACAACTGGTGAGTTCCTTGATGCCAAGGCAACGGACCGATGGTATTTGAACGTTCGTACGCAAAGTTAGTCAGGCAATTGAAAAAAACGAGCGACAAGTCTTGGCTGTGAGGTAGCTGATTTGAATGGCGTTAACCGTGGTTTTGCGGCGGACTTCGTTCGCCCCAACGCGGCATCGGCGAGGTACACCAATTGAATTCGATCGCCACCATACGGAACAGAAATGTGCCCCCAATAGAAAGCCACGCCGCGTCCTGCACCGGTACCTGGCAATAGTTCAGCGTTCTCCCCGATCGGACTCAGCCGCAAACGCAATCGCAAACGCGAGCAGGGCGAGGCTGGCAGGCAAAGCCACGGACCACGGGCCAAGTGCGGCCGCGTACGCCGCACCGAGGCCGCAGCCGACGGCGAAGCCGATAATCACTCGCAGAGTGCGCGCTGCTCGGTTGCGTGCCTTGGCCACACTGGCGGGATCGCCCCCGAGCAGCACCTCGACAACATCCGTCGCCAAGCGGGCGATGTTGCTCGTGTGCACCGCCGTGGGCGGCGCTCCAGTAAGCGAGGTCTGCACGAGTGCGTTCTGCACAGCCATCGCCGAAACGGCCAGTATGCCCACCACGATTCCATTTGTCGCGTCCGGGTCGATATGCGGGCCGGCCGCGACGCAGAGGACGAGAATGACGGCGAGCAACAGGAACTGCAGCAGCAGCAGGGGGCGCAGTGCGGCGAGGCCGATCGATTCCAAGCCGCGCGCCAGCATTATCGTCAGCCCGACCACCACAACGAAGACCGGAACCGACAGCGTCTTCAATATCTGGGCTTCGTCGCCGCGAACGATATGCGCAGTCAGGACGACCAAGTTGCCGGTGATGTGGGCGGTGAACAGTCCATTGAGACCGAGAAAGCCGAGGATGTCCGTGCATCCGGCAATGACGCTCAGCACGACCAGCAGCGCCTGGACCGCACGCGAATCGATCGAGGGCGCCAACACCCGCGCCCTTCGCCCCTCAGCTTCCGCGGACATCGTGCCTGACCATTTTCCGGGGGCCAATGATCCCGTCCATTGGGCGTCGATGTGGCCGGACATGTGCGCGGCCCCTTTCGGGCTCGGACCCTGGTCGTTCGCCTGGTGGGCGATCGCGGAGGTCTTGTCGCAGCCTCTCGCCGGGCCCAGCGCCGTCACCTGCCTGAGCGAGCGGCCGAGGTTCTGCCCGATGCCTGCGCAGTTGAGCCGCGCCCTCTCGATTGCGTAGCGCCGCAGCTTTTCCCAGGCATCGCCGAGGACGCGGGCGGAATGCCGAAGATTGCTGATGATGATCGGGTGCATAGCGTTCAACTCGAAATTTCCCTGGCGCCCGGTAAACACCACCGCGTTGTCCTCGTCGCGTGCGCGGCTCAGGTTCCCCCAGCTGTGGAGACCTCGGCCCGGGGTTCAGGTCCATGCTGCTCATTTCATCAGCAGGACGATGATCACGCCGCAGATCGCGAGGACGATCCGGCCGACAGCATACGGAATCGTGTATCCGATGGCCGGTATCGTGCTGTTCGCGGCTTCCTGTACTGCGCCCAGGGCCGCCGTTGTCGTGCGCGCACCGGCGCAGGCGCCGAGCAGGATGCCCGGATGGAACTTGAAAATGTATTTTCCTGCATAAAGTCCGACGACCAGCGGCACCATTGAAACCACGATGCCGGCCAAGAACAGCCCGAGCCCATAGGCCTTCAGCCCGGCGACCAGCCCCGTGGCTGCATTCAGACCCACGACTGCGATGAAGCCGTTCAGTCCCACATTGTTGAAGATCCACAGAGCCGGATCAGGAATGCGGCCGAAGGTGCGATAGACGGACCGGAGGTAGCCGCAGACCAAGCCTGCTATGAGCACACCGACGCTCGTGCTCAAGCTCAGAGGGATACCGCCAACATGAATTGTCACTGCGCCGAGAAGGGCACCGATGACCACGGCCACGCTCATGAAGGTTATGTCCGACATGGGCGTGGCGCGATCAGCATAGCCAAGGAATTTCGCAGCTTCCTCGATGTCGTTTCGGGCGCCAAGCAGGGTCAACACGTCCCAGCGGTGCAACTGCAGATCTGGGCTCGGATCCACCTTGCTCCCGGCGCGCGTGAGCTTGGACAGGAAGACCCCGCGGCCGGACCGGGCCAGTTTGGCGTCCTGTAGCTCTTTGATCGTACGGTTGGCCAGATCCTTCTTGGTGATGACTATGTCCAGCTGCTCAGTTGGGAAGCCCAACAGCTCGGCATCGTCCACCTCCGGACCTACCGTCTTTCCCGCAGCCAGTAGGGCTTCCGGGTGTCCGGCAATGACGACCGTGGCCCCATTTTGAAGGATGGTTCCCGTATCCGCCTCGATGATTCCGCCATCCTGGCGAACGCGAATGACGAAGGCGTCAGTCGTACCGAGTGTGGCGGCGACGTCGCGTGCCTTTTGTCCGATTAGGCCAGCGTTCTCCACTCGGTACGCGCGTGCAGAGATGGCGCGATATGCCGACCCGACACCTGGCTCGGTTGAACGAACCTCCATCGTGCGCTCGAGTTCCTTGCAGGACGCGGGGAGGTCCACTCGCAGGAGTTTCGGCCCCAGCGAGCCAAGAAACCAGGCCGCGCCTGCGGTTCCGAACGGGTAGGTAACTGCGTAGGCGATCGCAGAAAGGCTCGCCATGGCCGCCGCATTATCGGCGCTGAGACCCAGTTGGTTGAAATAGCCGGTTGCGACGCCCAGGGTTCCGGAGTTGGTGTATCCGCCGGAGAGCAGCCCTGCCGCAAGGCCAGGGTTGTAGCCGAGCATCTTCCCGAGCGCGTACGCGCACAGCAGACCGCTGGCGCACACGAGAAGCGCGAACGCAACTTGCGGCAGTCCGTCTTTCCTCAAAGCCCGAAAGAATTGCGGACCGACACTATACCCGACAGCGAACAGGAACATCAGAAAGAATGTTGATTCCACCACATGCGCGATTGGGACATGTAGCTGCCCTACCAAAAGGCCTGCGATCAGGGTGCTCGTGACGGCCCCCAGACTGAACGAGCCAAATTTGAGCCTGCCGAACCAGAACCCGATTGCGAGTGTGAGGAATATGGCGGTCTCGGGATATTGCCGGATCGTGTCGAATGGGTAGTGTATTAGATAGTGCATATAGACCTCCTGTCTCTGTAATGAACCCGAAGGGGCCCTGGGAGATCTGTAAGGAACTCCCAGGGCGAGGTGCGGATGGATGTATCCTGCGCGGCTACGCGCTATATTGCGGGACGTAGAGCTGTCCCTCGATCCAGGAGCGTATATCCTTCGGGCGCTCGACCTGGGCCAGCCCCTTGTCAAACATGAACTCAGCGATCCGAGTCGCGGTGGTAATCTCGGTCTCGAGAATGTTTGACTGGGTGGGGAACAGCCGCCCCTTTGCGCGGAGATCCGGGTCGACCTGGTCGGCCGTCGCCTGTGCCGCGATGATGAAGCAGTCGTCGGTCAGCCGCTTCGGTCGCGCGACATAGGTCGCGAGCCCGATCGCTGGATAGATGTAGAAATTGTTGGCTTGGCCGGGGTAGAAGGTCTTTCCGCCGAACGTTACGTCCGGGAACTGCACGCCCGCAGCGTAGAGCGCCTTGCCCTTGGACCAGGTGTAGGCCTGCTCCGCTGAGCACTCGGCTTTGTGCGTCGGGTTAGACAGCGCGAAGATGATCGGCCGGTCATTCAGTCGGCTCATCGCCTCCACCACCTCGCGGCTGAAAGCGCCTCCCTTAGTGCTGACGCCAATTAGCACGGTCGGCTTGAAGGTCTCAATGGCCGCGACGATCTCCGGGTGCTCGGTCGACAAATCGAGACGATCGAACGGCTTGCTGGCCGGCAGTTTCTGTGCGTAGGGCACTTTATGTGCGGCAAGGCCTGGACGCCCGGCAACCACGAGTCCCTGGGTGTCGAACATCGCGATCCGGCTTCGGGCGTCGGTCTCCGAGTGCCCCTTGGCCTTCATCGCCGAAACAATAAGGTTGGCGATTCCGGTGGCCGCAGAACCCGCACCGAGGAATAGGATGCGCTGGCTGGTAACGGGCGCTCCATTAATTTGCAGCGCCGTCGTCAAACCCGCGAGCGCAATCGAAGCGGTGCCCTGAATGTCATCGTTGTAGCAGAGAATCTTGTCCGTATAGCGCTTGAGGATCCGAACGGCGTCGGTCCCCTTCCAGTCCTCGAAATGGATGCAGCAATGCGGGAACACGGTCTGTACGGCCTGTACGAACTCCTCCACGAGCTCGTCCAGCTCATGCTCGGGCGGTGGCACCTCGCGAATGCCGAGATACAGCGGGTCCGCCCGCAGCACTGCGTTCGTCGTCCCGACGTCGAACAGCACCGGAAGCAGGCATTTGGGCGGGACGGCGGCACAGGCGGTGTAAAGCTGTAGCTTGCCGATGGGGATACCCATGCCGTTGGCCCCGATATCACCGAGGCCAAGTATGCGGCCGCCGGTTGAGACGCAGATGAACCGCACGTCGGATTCAGGCCAGTTGCGCAGCACTTGGGCCATCCGGCCCTTCATGTCGCGGGTGATGTACATCCCGCGCGCCCGTCGAAAAATATGTCCGAACGCGAGGCAAGCATCCGCAACCGTCGGGTCATACAGAATTGGCACGAAGCGCGCAGGATCGGACATGATGGTGTAGTAGAAGAGCGTCTCGTTGCGATCGCTGATCGCTATCAAATCGACGTATCGCTCAAGGTCATTCGCCCTAATCTCGAGATTCTGGAGCACGCGTTCGGCCTGCCGTTGCAATGTCTCGACAGCGTGAGGGAGAAGGCCTTCGAGCCCGTAACGGCGACGCTCGTCGGCAGTGAATGCAGTATCGCGGTTTCGGAAGTGATCGTTCAGTAATGACATGGCTTGCACGCCATGGTTCGCGGTCTTGACTGACGGGTTCATAAGCGGGTTCATAAGAATGGTCTCCTCTTTCGAATGTACAAGGTTAATAAAGTAGGCGTCAACGAAGTGACATTTAGCAGCGAGAAGGGGTAAACAGTCTTACCGAAACGTGCGCTTTTTTTGTTTTCTTGCTAAAAAAAGATTTGGACGACAACGGAGATCGCTCTCGCCACATGTCGCGGTAGCCCTCCGCCATCACGGCGTTGTCTGACACGGTCTGGAACTTCGTGACACAGCTCACACATGTGCTAAATTCCGTCCTCGACGCTGCGCTCAACGCGACAACCATGGAAAAGCGACACGGCTTCGCAGCCACTGATTGAAAACCAAGATCGAAAGGGCGCAGGCCCGCGCATGGAAAAACTCGCGGCAAGCCCCGAATTCGCCGATCTGTTCGGACTTCTCGAGAGGCATCAGAGCCGGTGATGCTGTAGTCAGGCGGAACGCCGTTCGGTATTAATCGCACGCGTCCTGAATCAGGTTGACCAGTTATCAGTCGGTACCCGCCAAGCGCCGGACGCTATCCCCACAGTGGGGGCGTGAAACGAATTCTGGGGAACCAAATCCAACGTGGACCGCTCGCAGCGGCGCTTGATTCTTTGGAGGGACGCCAAGCGGCCCGTTGATCAGGATTTGGTGACAGAGCTGGGCCTTGCCCTGCTATTTATTGCTCGCGGCCTTATCTTTATTTGATTTGTAGATAAGGTATTTGCGAATCGCTGTAGCCTGTTCGCGATCAAGCACTGTCGCGAAGGAAGCCATGCCGGCGCCCTTCAACCCACCATGGAGCAGGACATCATAAAAGGTCTCATCGGCGAGGTAACTGGACGCGCGGAGATCCGGGACCACCCCACCGCTCACTGCGCCTTCACCATGGCAGACGGAGCAGTATTGATCGAAGAGTCTCTCGCCGGAGGCAACTGTTTCCGCATCGGCGGTATCGGGCGGCGGATTGAGTACCAGTTTGGTCGTGTCCCGGACCGGGGGCAGCTTGGTCTTCCCACCCAGTTTGAACGCTAGCACCCGGCTGATGTTGCGCGTATTGCCGGACGCGCCCGACTGCGAGCCCTCCAACAAGGGATAGGCTCCGCCCCAGCCGACCATCACCGCTATATACTGCTCGCCATTAACCTCGTAGGTCACCGGCGCGGCCAGCACCGCGCTTTGCGTGGGCATCGACCAAAGTTTCTTGCCCGTGTCCGCTTGATAGACGATGAAATCGCCGGCGGCGCTGCCTTGTGCGACTATATTGCCGGCGGTGGTAAGTACGCCGCCGTTCCACGGCCCGATGTACTCTTCGCGCCACACCTCCTTTTGCTTCACCGGGTCCCACGCAAGCAAATAGCCCTTAACTCCGGTCGCATTTTGGGTCGCGGCACCTAGGTTCCAGCCCATGGCGGACGGCTTGTAATTCTTTACATTGGCGTACTCCATCGGGATCTCCTGCGCTGGAATATAGACCAGCCCCGTTCGCGGGTTGAACGCCATAGACTGCCAACTGTGGCCGCCGAGCGCGCCCGGCAGCATGTGGGCCGGCTTACCGGTCTTGTCATAGCGGATATCGGGATTCTCGATCGGCCGGCCGGTCTTCTGGTTTATACCGCGCGCCCAGGTAACCGGCGTGAAGTTCCTGGCTGAAATGAACTGCCCGGTCTTGCGGTCGAGAACGTAGAAGAATCCATTTTTGTTGGCCTGCATCAACACCTGCCGACGCTTGCCGTCAATGGTGAGGTCGGCCAGGATCAGGTCCTGGACAGAATCGTAATCCCATTCCTCGCCGGGGGTGGTTTGGTAGTGCCAGACGTAGGCGCCAGTATCGGCATTGATCGCAACAATCGAGGACAGGAACAAATTGTCACCCGCGCCTGCGCTGCGGTACCCCTGGTTCCACTCGACGCCGTTGCCTACGCCGAAGTAGATAAGGTTGAGCTCGGGGTCATAGGAGATGCTTTGCCAGACGGAACCACCGCCACCAAGCTTCCACCATTCGCCGTGCCAAGTCTTGGCTGCCATGGCCATGGCTTCGTTCTCGAACGGCTTCGCGGGATCGCCCGGCACGGTGTAGAAGCGCCAGACAAGCTTGCCGGTGTCTGTATCATAGGCTGAGATATAGCCGCGGAGACCGTACTCGGCGCCGCTCGAGCCGATGATCACACGCCCTTTCACTATTCGTGGCGCCTGCGTGAGGGTAAAGGCCTTGCTCTGATCGCCGGTCACAACGCTCCAGGCCAGCTTGCCGGTCGCCGCATCCAGTGCCACTAGCCTCCCGTCAAGCGTGCCCACGTAGATCTTGCCTTTCCAAGCGGCGACGCCTCGATTGACAGCGTCGCAGCATCCCTTGACCAAATAATCACGCGGCACTGCAGGATCGTACGACCACAGCAGTTTGCCGGTCGCAGCGTCGTACGCCTTAACCAGGCTCCATGCGGTCGAGACATACATCACGCCGTCAATCACAAGGGGTGTCGCTTCCTGGCCGTGATCTGTATCGAGGTCGGCGTACCAGGCGAGGCCAAGCTGCGTCGCATTGCCCGCCATGATCTGCGATAGCGGGCTAAAGCGCTGCTCGCTGTAGGTCCGACCATAAGTTGTCCAATTGCCGGGGTCCCGGTCGGCGTTGATAATCCTGGCCTCGTTTACATCGGCCATGGTGCCAGCGGTCCCTGCCTGGCCGATTCCGAGCCCAGCAAGGGAGACCACCACAGCCGCGATGGCTCGAATCGAGACCTGCTTGCGACGGCCGGCGTCAGCCAGGGTTACCAGGAACCGATCGTTTGCTAATTTCTTGACCACCAAAAAATCTCCGTGGTTGATGTTGGGCCATTTTGTTCGAGGTACGAGAGTTATATTCTTGTCACAGAAATCGTAGATCATCGCTCTGCTCGCACTGTGCCCGCGGAACCATATAAGGCTGCAACAACATGCATTTCGACCGGCGTCAATTGTTTTGCGACAGTGCGCATCTGCTCATTGATGTCGTTGCGACGTATGCCTTGGGCGAATGCCGCGAGTTGGTGCTCGATATACGCCGGCTGCTGCGACTCGAGCGCCGGAGCTCCGAGCTTGTGACCGCCGGGCCCATGACAGGCGGCGCAGGCCGGAATGCCGCGCCCTGGGTCGCCAGCGAATACGAGGCGGATCGCAAGATCGCTTTCCCGGAGGCTTCGCCCGCCTTGCGGAATACGCTCGCCGCCGACAGCCGGTAAGCCATTTGAACGGTTCATGAAATAAACCGCAACGTCAGCCATGTCTTGGTCAGTCAGAAATGTGGCCACTGTGTTCATGACGAGCACCTGGCGTTTGCCAGAACGAAAGTCCTCGAGCTGCTTGTAGATTACAACCGCATCCATTCCAGCGAGAGTCGGGATCAGCCCCGACGCGCTCACACCTTCGGCGCCATGGCAGGCAGCACACTGCAACGCGATTGAGGCGCCACGTTCCGCGCTGCCAGCACCGATTTGATCGAGCGTGCTGCGGGTCCACGCAATCCGCGTCGGGATGTGCAGGGGTGGTTGGGGTTCATTCGCAGGTCCATTGTCGGCGGTGAGCCCAAGGCCCCGGCAAAGCGCGCCCCATAAACCGAGTTGTGGACCGTTCTGCTGATACCGGGGCAGCACAAAGATACCCAGTGCCAACGGAACAATGGTCAGCAAGAATAGGAAAATCCAGCCTTTCCACCGCCAGGGATTGTCGAGCTTGAACAGCCCGCGATCGCCTCTCATCGCTGCCCTCCGTCACGAGCAGCCCGGCTTATCTCATAGGGCGGGACCGAATGCGGATTGAGGAGGAAGAACTGTCCGATCGGAAAGCCGTAAGCGACCAGCATCAACACCAGCAGGACCATATTCCAGACCCCAAAGCTGTTGAGCGCCGCGGGCACTCGCCTCGGCGGGTTCACTGCAATTGCATAACGCAGCGGTGTGCGGACCGTTTTCTCACCGAAATGCGAGCGGACGAGAATGACGATTAGGAGGATCGCCGAAAGCAGCAGGACCACGCCGCCGATGACCGAGACCACGACCAGCGGACCCATCGCCGCGATGAACGGATCGCTGTAATCGAACACCGCGACGCGACGCGGTTGTCCCATCAGCCCAGTAATGTGCCATGGTATCGTAGTGATCAGCATGCCCCAGAACCACAGCCATAATTGCCAGCGGGCGAGGTGCTTGGAGCGCAGCGGTTTGCCCGTGATGTGGGGCCACATATCGTAGGCGATCGCAAAGTACATGATCACGACGGCGCCGCCAAAGATGAGATGGAAATGCGCTGTTACCCATGAAGTGTTGTGAATCATAGAATTCATGGCGTAGCTCATGTTGATGATTCCTCCGAATCCACCTAGACCGAGCATCACCATCGATAGTGCGACGGCCAGCACCATCGGCTCGTCCCATGGTAGTGCGCGGATCCATCCCAAAAGTCCGCGACCGCCACGGCAGCGCCCGGCGATCTCAAGACTGGCGGATATCGAGAACACCGTAAGCAGTGTTGGCAGAACAACCAGGAACGTGAGGAAGGACTGAACGAACTTGAAGCTGGGACCATGCTCCGGATCGGCAAACAGATGATGCAGGCCGACCGGCAGGGCGAAGATGAGAAACATGATGAAGGTGAGGCGGCCCATGGTGTCACTGTACAGACGCCCGCCGGCCCTTTCCGGGACCAGGGTATAGAAGGCAATATAGGCCGGCATAAGCCAGAAATAGACGATGCCGTGCAGTGTCACGGAGAAGAGTGTGCGTGCCAGTCCAGCGTCGATTAACGAAGTCCAGCCGAAAGCTGCCGGCAGCAGGATGCCAACCAGTTCAACGCCGGCGCCGCTTGCCGTCCATGCCCACATCATCGCCGTTGCGGTGATTGCAAACATGGGAAGCGGCACGGGTTGCCCCGGGTTGTCGCGTTTCCATGCTGCCATATTGAGGATCATTAGCACCACCCAAATCATCGAGCCGGCTACGACGAGAAATACGCCGCCGTAGTACCAGCCGCTGGCGAGCAAAGGAGGATAGAAGGTGTAGAATACCGACGCGCGGCCCGCGAGGATTGTGGCGGCCGCCATGATGGTCCCGATTACGCAGATCACGAAACCGATCCACGCCGCCGTTATGCCGCGAATGGGGCGCTGCAAACTGGTCGCCGTGACCGCATAGCCAAATCCCATGATGAAGAAGGTAGTGATTACGTAGGCCATCACCGTACCGTGCAACGTCACGGAAGCATAATAGGCGTCCGGATCGTCAAGGGGGGCAGGCAGCGGACTGCGCATGAGCATCTGCCAGGCGCCCAAAAAAACGGCGGGCAGGAACGCCGCAAAAGCGACCCAATAATGATATAGCGATAGGCGGTTACCGTTGTGCACAGTTGGTCCTCTCAACAAACCACCTCAACGCAGGGTACTGCTCCTTGGGCACCACAACGACGCGGGACCACATACCGTGATGACCGACACCGCAGAACTCGTTACATGGCATCTTGTATTCGCCAGGGGTGTCGAAAATCGTGCGGACTTCGGCGACGAAGCCCGGCACCACCATGGTATTCACGTTGGTGTGGGCGAGAAGAAACCCGTGGATTACATCGGCGCTGGTCAGACGGAACTTTACTGGCGTAGCGGCAGGCACCCGCACGCATGCCGGCACAAAACTGTACTGCTCGGCAATCATCCTGACCGTGACTGAGCCGTCCGGCTCAAGCGCCGTGCCGAGATTGCTTTCGGCGAATTCGCCGCCGAGATGTAGGGTCGTCGGGTCGATGGTTTCTACATTGCTGGGCGGGTGAAGCGCGTGGGCAATGCCGGTAACCACGATGATTGCCAGCATTACGACGAGCATCGCGATCATCAACATGAACCAACGCCGCTCCGTGCGATCAACTAGCTCCTCCGGAACGATCCCATCCGGGAGCGAATTGGGTAGATGCTCAGCCAATGGACCCTCGCGGCAGGAACAGTAAGAAATAGAAGGCAAGCCAACCGAGAAGCAGCAGCGCCACCGCGATGCCGGCCAGGAAGAACGCTCCGCGCGGTCCACGTTTGAGCGCTTCCGCGGCAGCGGTCAACCCGTTCGGGTCCGTTTGCTGCTCTGGCAATTTAGAGGCTGAGCGATGCGCGTCGTCGGAACGCTCGGACATCAACTTATCTCCCTATGCCACGTCGCCGCGTTGGTGTACGCTTTGCCTAAATCGCTGAAGTATTGGGTTCGCCGCGATTCCGGCACGAACTTCATCCAAGGCAGCGGGATCGACGGCAGTAACGTAGCAGGATTGCTGGCGTCTTGCAAACTGAGGAGAGAGACAGCCGCGATCAGGACCGATTTGGTGGCAGGATTGGCCCCATAGCGGCTCATGTATCGGGCGACCTCGCCGCCGCTCATCGAGAATCCGACGAGGTTGGCGTCCTTCATGGCAAGCGTCTTTGGCAAACTTTCCTCGGACACGTGTTTTGCGAGCGGCGTGATTGACGCCGCGCTCCATCGAATTGTCGCTTTCGATGCTTTTGTTGCCGGCACCAGTTCCTCAGGTGCCTTGAGTCAAGGTTTTCACCTTAACGTTTAAGCAATCAAATTGCTCACAGGGTACGGATCGAGCAATAGCAGTTCTTTCCATTTCTTGCGCGCTTTTCCATTTCTTGCACAATTCTTCCAGTGCGAGATTTCTAGGGCCTTACGAGTTCGCGAATATAAATGAAGAAGTCGGTATGTTTCGACCTCCAGCTCAAAAGCCCGCACTCAAGGCGACAAATGCGGGAAGAGGGACACGGCTTCGCAGCCACCGAATTGAAACCCAGGATCGAAAGAGCGGATCTTGGGCGTACGGATTCCGGCGCAATGTTGATTCGGGTCCATCATCCGTTGCGAATTAGTGAACCTTTCAACCGCTAGGAATCGTAGCGTCGTAAAGTTATTGCACCAGAGCCTGCCGGGCCGGTTCCCACAGAACGTCCGGGGAATATACGTGACTCGTTCTGCCAAACAACGATACAAAGACTTTGCGAGAAGGGAGAAGAGTGCCTGTTTCTGAATACTCTTTACGGTCATCGGAACGATTTGGTAGCTATCACCGGCAACTTTCAGTTCTCCTGACACAATTCCAAAATCCGTAAATCCACTGAATCATAAGGTTTGCGCGGTGATCAGGGAGCCATTTGGATACCAAGCTTGACGATTGCTGAGCAAGGCATTACCAAAAGCCTTTAACGGGTCTTGAATAGCTAACCATGTGATAGATATTCGTATTGATCTATCATATCGCGGCTTTCCTATCGCGGCACACAAAACATTGTATTAGCATGCTACGATATCTCATTTAATCAATGCAATGAGCGGCTATTGCAATGCAGCACAATTGTGCAAGAATTGGAAACAAGCGCACGAAACGAAAAGAATTGCTCTTGCGCCATCGGTATCCTGACACATGGGTACTTTGATTACTGAATTTAGGAGAAAACCATGGCTGAACCTTTGGGCAGCAAGAAATTGGAACGGGAATTGCAATTCTGGCGTCTATTTGACTTTGATGACGCGGAACCCGAATTTGAGGGCTATGGCGACAGCCCTGGCGACGAAACGGAGCTGATGGTGATGTTAAGCGGCATGGTCGGCGGCCAGCAGCTCCATCACGAAACCGAGTAGTTTTGTTCACGGGGACAACCACGTCCCCTTGTTTACGTATTACGTCACGGCCCTTCCTTAATGCGATGTGGAAACGGACAAAGTATAGGGTAATTCAGGATCAGGAGATCGCTATGTTAAAGCGAGAATTGAAACTGATTGAAGCACGGGACAAGTTTGGCCGTCCCTTTGCGCACGAGCCGGGCAGTATATTTCAATACACCAAGGCCGAAATGCACACCGGTATCGACTGGAAGAAATACCGGCACAAGCCGCAACTCGTGGCTGTGCCGGAATCGCTAAAGATGGTTAAATAAATGTTGCCGACGCTTAAAATCCGTTTCTAAGAATGCGAGGAAGTAGCGCTGCGTTCGGGAGGCTGCTTACAGGTCAAAGTCAAGAACAGCGTCATAAAATGCGCGCTATTCTGACAGCAGACCGGCACTCGTGGCTTCGCACTCGGTGTCAGGGAGAAGAAAGCACCTTTACCGGTCGTAAAGGTATGCCCGAGTCCACGGGATGTCGTTGTTGGTCCCGCGGGTGAACAGCACTTGAAACAATTGCATGTCGCCATTGCTGAACGAAGCGATCGACCCCGCGAGATACAGGCGCCAGGCGCGCACAAAGCGTTCGTCGTACATTTCTTTCACAAGGCTGCTGGCGTTCTCGAAGCGCTGCAGCCAATGCTTAAGCGTTAACGCGTAGTGCAGTCGCAGATTCTCAACGTCGAGCACGGAGAAATCCCAGTCTTCCACTACTTCCAGCATTTCACGCAGCGACGGTGGGTAGGCGCCGGGAAAAATGCGCTTTTCAACCCATGCATTTAAGGGATTAGGCCGGTTGCGTCCAATACTGTGGATGAGCCCGCGTCCGCTTCGATCCAAACAGCGGTCAATGACGTGACGAAGCTCGCGATAATACTCAGGGCCGACATGCTCAAGCATGCCAACTGACATAAATGCGTCAAAGCGGCCGCTGGCATTTCGGTAGTCGTCCTCAATGAATTCCACGCGATGCTCGACGCCTAACGCATGCGCGCGCTCTCTTGCATACGCAATCTGCTCATGTGAAATATTGAACGCCTTGACCCGCGCCCCATATTGAGTGGCCATGTGCAGCGCCAGCGCGCCCCAACCGCAGCCAGCTTCAACCACAGATTCTTCCGGCCGCAATCTGATCTTGCGACAAACGTGATCCATCTTGGCAATCTGCGCCTGCTCCAGCGTGATGTCGGGACTGGAAAAATACGCGCAGGTGTAAACCAGCTGCCGGTCGAGCCACAGCTTGTAAAACTCGTTTCCGATATCGTAATGATGGTGGATGTTCTCGCGCGAGTCGGCGAGTGCATTTGAATGACGACGGTTTAGCCACTTGGTCAGCCGGAGCCGCAGGCCTGAATCGCGCATGCGTGCCAACCCCTGATAAGTGACTTCCATGAGCTTTACCAGGTCTCCGTCTACCTCAATCAGGCCGGTGCTGTAAGCGTCGCCAAAGTACAATTCCGGATTGATCAGTAACTTGAGCAGACAGGAAAAGCTCCTGATACGGATATCGACCACCGGGCTACTCGCGGCGGTGCAGATGGACTCGCCAGTCCAGAGCGTAATCCGAATAGGCGGGTTCCCCAGTGAACCAAGAAGCGACCGCACGATGTACCCCTCCACCCAACGCGTAGAGCGTTGTCCAGGTGTGTCATGCGCCCTGTCAGTCCGTGAAATCCCGACATCCCCTTCATTAGGTGAAACCCCGAATAGTTCCGGATCTTCCCGATTCATAGTAATACCCTCCACAACATTCTAGGTGTCAACACAACAATAGGGAAGAGTTAATTGTGCGGTATTGATAAAAGTCAAATGCATTGCGCAATCCCGCGGTCCCCGTCACCCTGATCTGTTGCCATCAGCCCGCGCTCGTCATCGGATCTGTGTTCATGCCAAATATACACCGCCGTATTGGTTGTCGTCCATGGTCGCCCGCATCCGCCTGCGCATCTGTATCAAGTATCAAGTATACCTGCCGCACTCGATAGGCAGCTCACTGTGTACTGCCGTGAGTCTCCCCGCAAGATAGGATTGGTAGTTGTTAAAAAAACGAGAATCACGCACTGCATACGTTATCACCTGGCTTTTTTGGTCTAGAGCATAAATATGTTTTCTCATTCTGAAATTGAAATCGGTTTGCGACCTGTCAGTGATTCGGCTTTACATCTTGAGCAGCTGTAAGAATGCTGCTCGAGCAATTTTGGCTGTAAGTAGGCATTTCTTTAAACCCAGTGCAGGTTGGTTGGTGCACCTCCAATGTAAAGACTCTCAGCCTGTTATGTTCTGCACCTGTAAATCGATAAACCGATCTACGCTATAAGCAACGTTAAGGCTTGTGCGCAAGATGAACAGGAAAATGCTCAATTCCATATTTTCTTCAATCACGCCGACGATTTCCGGTGCCGACACTGGCCTTGGCACACCAAAATAGGGCACGCAGGGAGGAATTAATGAGACGTGTGTATCTAACCAATTGACTCACACTAGATTTATTGCCTTGGTACGAGAATTGCTTTAGCTAAAGTTGTATCGTGCAATCGAATGGGCGTTGATTAGGATACATGCGGCCGCCCAAGATCGTTTGCCCCTGGGTACGAGCTGCTCGATTTACGCTCGCATTCGGATTTAAAGGACGAACCGCGGCCTTTAGATGCGGACCGAAGGGAAAAGGTGCATCATGAATGACCTGTTTGCAGCCTTGTTATCGTGGGCAGTCTTATTGTCCGGCTATCCTGCACCCGCTGTACCGCCCGAGGTTGCGTTTGTTAGTCATCAACAGCTTACCGAAATGGCATGTAACGGGACCGAGTGCAAGGTCATAGGATTCCACCCGCCCGGGTCTATGCGCGTGTACATTGACAACCGTTTGCATCCTGAAAAGAGCACATTCGCAGCTTCGATCGTCGTTCATGAATTCGTCCATTACCTGCAGCAATCGGGAGGCAAGTATGCGCTTCATTACAGCTGCAGCGACGCCCTAGCAATGGAGCGCGAGGCGTACGATGTTCAATCCCGTTTTCTGGTGGCTCACGGCATATATCGGGTGGTCGGAAGCGCCATGTACGATGCGACATGCAGCCCGTGATCTGGAGCGCTTAAACAAGCAACCTCCGGCTTTTTCCCGCTGCGTCAATCTTTGCTATCCTTCTTCGCTCCAATTAGTGTGTTGATTAAATCCATGGGTAGCGGAAACACGATCGTAGTATTCTTATCCGAGCCGATCACTGTCAGCGTTTCCAGATAGCGCAGCTGGATTGCCAGCGGCTGCTGTGCTAGTATCTTGGCTGCCTCATATAGTTTTTCGGAAGCCTGCAATTCGCCTTCCGCGTGAATAACTTTTGCGCGCCGCTCGCGTTCTGCTTCTGCCTGGCGAGCAATCGCCCGGATCATGGTTTCATTGATATCGATTTGCTTGATTTCGACGTTTGAGACCTTGATTCCCCACTGGTCGGTATGGGCGTCGAGAGTGGTTTGAATATCCAAATTCAATTTTTCGCGCTCAGCCAGCATTTCGTCCAGCATGTGCTTGCCCAGCACTGAACGCAGAGTGGTCTGGGCAAGTTGGCTGGTTGCAAGCAGGAAATTTTCCACCTGGATGACGGCTTTTTGAGGGTCCACTACTCGGTAAAATACTACGGCGTTGACCTTAACCGAAACGTTGTCGCGCGAAATCACATCTTGACTCGGCACATCCAATACCACGGTGCGAAGACTCACCCGCACCATTTGCTGAATTCCGGGAACGACGACGATCAACCCAGGACCTTTCACTTTCCAGTACCGACCCAAGAAGAAAATTACTCCGCGTTCGTATTCCCGCAATACCTTCAGCGCGGAAAATGCCAGCACCAAAACGACAACCAATACACCAAAACTGAAATTAAAAGCCATTAGGTTTCTCCTTTGTCGGGTAACGATTCCGGCACGACATCAAGCGTCAGACCATGTATTTTCACGACCCGGATCTTTTGCCCTCGGTTCAGTTTGACGGCGCTCTGTACGCGCCAATTTTCACCGTGCACTCGCGCCCAGCCTTGCCCTTCGAAATCTTCGGTCACTTCCCCGGTACTGCCTATTAGCTCTTCGCGCCCGCTGACTACCGGGCGATTGCGGGCTTTGACGACCATGCCCATGATCAAAATCAAAAACAGGGCACTGGCTGCGCCGATTCCAAGTATTAGTGGCAAGGAAATCCCGTATCCCGACGCTCCGGTGTCGAAGAGAATCACGGACCCGATAACAAAAGCAACGATGCCGCCCAATCCAAGTGAACCATAGGTAGGAAAATAAACCTCCGCGATCATGAAGGCAATTCCCAAAAGTATCAATACAAGACCGGCATAATTCACCGGCAGCAACTGAAAGGCGTATAGGCCAAGAATCAAGCAGATCAACCCCGCAACCCCGGGCAACACGTAGCCGGGGTTGGAAAATTCAAAAAACAGCCCATAGATGCCGATCAACATCAAGATATACGCGACACTCGGGTCGGTAATTACCGCGAGCGCTCGACTGCGCCAGTCCGGCTCAAAGGAGATCGTCTGGGCATTCTCGGTATTTAACTCGCGTTCCCCCCCCAGCACATTGAGCTTGCGGCCGTTGAGCTTCTTCAGTAACTGCGGCACATCATCGGCGATCAGGTCTATTACGCCGAGTTTCAATGCTTCTTCCGCCGAAAGGCTTACCGCTTCGCGCACTGCTTTTTCTGCCCATTCCGCGTTCCTGCCGCGCAGTTGGGCCAAACCGCGAATATAAGCCGCCGCATCCTGGATCTGCTTGCGGGTCAATGTATCTGATTCGTTGCTTGCCTGTGGCTTGCGCGTATTCTCCGGTTTTTCGGCCCCCTGTTTTTTCTCGGGCTCGGGGGTTCCAGGTCCGCCGGTGCCTGGGATTGCGCCGATTTGCACCGGTGTCGCGGCGCCCAAATTGGTCGCGGGTGCCATCGCGGCGATGTGGCTCGCATACAGAATGTAGGTGCCTGCGCTGGCTGCGCGCGCTCCGCTGGGCGCTACGAAAGTCGCAATGGGTATGGGCGAAGCAAGTATGTCCTTGATAATGGAGCGCATGGAGGTATCCAACCCGCCCGGCGTATCCATTTGAAGTACCACCAGTTCCGCGTGCTCCTTACTTGCCAACTCCAGACCGCGGTGAAAGTAGTCGGCGGTGGCGGGTCCGATAGCTCCGTTGACAGAAAGCACGACGACGCGCTGCGAGTCTGAAGCAGCGGCCCACGCAGGGAAGGTCAACAAGAGGAACAGCAACAATCGCATTTTGGCCATTGAAGCTAGAAGCGGCCCGCCTGTTTAACTATAGCGTGTCCGGCCAAGCTAAATGCCATAAAAAAATTCCACCCAGTGCCTGTATTACGCCCGGCTTGATTTTGGTAATGCCGAATTTAACCCCAGCAAAATGAAGAGCTATTGGCGTGGGTTTAGGAACGTACAACTTACGCTTACGCCGACGGCCGTAAATCTCCGATTTTATTTTCCTATTGCAGCCTTATTAGGCGAGATGCTGCTGGCATAGAAATTTTCCAGCATACGGTTTATCCCGTCTTTATCCAAACCTGCATCTGCGAGCATATCTTCGCGCGAACCGTGTTCTATAAAGCGGTCCGGAAGCCCGATATTGAGAATTGGGATTTGTACGCCGTGCGCTATAAGGCATTCATTAACGCCGCTACCTGCTCCGCCTGGAATTACGTTCTCTTCTAGGGTCACCAGGCACTCATGCGTGGTGGCGAGCTTGAGTATCATTTCATCGTCAAGCGGCTTGACGAATCGCATGTTGACCAGCGTAGCGTCGAACTTTTCAGCAATATCCGCGGCCGGGGTTACCATGGTCCCAAAGGCAAGCAGCGCCATTTTTCTCCCCTGACGGCGCAATTCCGCGCGACCAATGGGCAATGCTACCATCTCTTTTTGTACCGCTACGCCAGGACCATTGCCTCGCGGGTAACGTACTGCCGCAGGCTGATCCAGTCGGAACCCCGTGTACAGCATCTGACGGCATTCGTTTTCATCAGCTGGCGCCATGATCACCATGTTGGGCAGACACCGAAGATAGGTGAAATCATAACTGCCATTATGGGTCGGCCCGTCAGGTCCGACCACGCCGGCACGGTCGATGGCAAACAATACAGGCAAATGCTGAATCACTACGTCATGAATAACTTGGTCGTAAGCGCGCTGCAGGAAAGTGGAATATATTGCGACTACGGGCTTCAAACCGTCGCAGGCCATACCGGCGGCAACCGTGACGCTGTGCTGCTCGGCGATGCCGACGTCGAAATAACGATCAGGATAGAGTTCGGAAAATTTCACTAATCCGGAGCCTTCGCGCATCGCTGGGGTAATGCCGACGAGTCGTTCGTCCAATGCCGCCATATCACACAGCCAGTCGCCGAACACTTGGGTATAGGTGAGGCTGCTCGGTTTAGATTTCGAAGAAACAATGCCAACTTTTGGATCGAACTTGGTGACCCCGTGATACTTTACTGGGTCAGCCTCCGCGGGCGCGTAGCCCTTGCCTTTGGTTGTTACCACGTGCAACAGCCGTGGACCCTTAAGGTCGCGCAAATTCTTAAGGATTTTAACCAGCATAGGAATATCATGGCCGCTGATCGGGCCGATGTAGTTGAAGCCGAGTTCCTCGAAGAACGTTCCAGGTCCGGGAGTGACCATTCCTTTCACGTGTTTTTCAGTGCGCAGGGCAAGGTCCCACATCGCCGGAATTTTGGCCAGAACTTTTCTACCACCTTCGTGAATAGTGGTGTAAAAACGGCCGGACAGCAATCGCGCCAGATAACTAGACAGGGCGCCGACGTTCGGTGATATAGACATATCATTGTCGTTGAGCACCACCAACAGGTCAATATCTTTAAGGCCGCCTGCGTGATCTAGGGCTTCGTATGCAAGACCCGCGGTCATACCGCCGTCGCCGATTATCGCTATAACTTTTCGGTCGCTGTTCTGTTTCGCTGCGGCAATAGCCATTCCGAGCGCCGCACTGATGGAGGTACTGGAATGCCCGGCGCCGAAGGAGTCGTACGAACTCTCCTCACGTTTTAAGAACGGAGATAGCCCGCCTTTTTGCCTGATGGTGCCGATGCGATCGCGCCGCCCCGTCAGAATCTTGTGCGGGTAGCATTGGTGACCCACATCCCACACCAAACGGTCTTCCGGCGTGTTAAAAACAAAATGCAACGCAACGGTAAGCTCGACAGTACCCAGTCCTGCCGCAAAATGGCCGCCGCATCCCGAGACGGAGTGTATGAGGTATTCGCGCAACTCATCCGCAAGCGGCACCAGCTGATCCTCATTAAGCGCGCGCAATTCTTCCGGAGTGTTGACGGTCGCGAGAATCGGGTATTCTGAAATTAGGGACATTATGTAGATTCTATACTGTTAAAGGTTATCGGTATCATACCGTATTTATTCCTTCCCTCCTGCGGAACCGGCAACAACTTCTTTTTTCTAAGTATTTTTGCTTGACAGCTTCTTGGGCGGGTACGTATTATATGCGACCGCCTAAACTGTGCCAACTATAGGATTTTAAAAATATAGTGCATTTCAAACCCCGCCCCCAGTTAGGGACCCTGTGTTATGATACCTGGGTCTGTTGCTGAAAATATTCGCCATGGATATCGGACTTTTGCCGCAAATTATTTTGAAGACTTCCAATTGAGTGTTCGATTGCAGAACTAATTTTGCTACAACGCTGTCTTTTAAGGTTGCTGTAACGATAAATCCTTACGCGTAAGGAACCATAGATGGAAGTAGTGCTTGCTCAGCCAAGAGGTTTTTGCGCAGGAGTTGTTCGCGCAATAGAAATCGTGGAACTCGCATTGGATATATACGGACCGCCGGTCTTTGTATTCCATGAAATTGTGCATAACCGGCACGTTGTCGAAGACCTTCAAACTCGCGGCGCGGTGTTTATAGAAGACTTGGACGCCGTGCCGACGGGCTCAGTCACGATTTTCAGCGCGCACGGAGTCTCGACGGCGGTCGTCGATCAAGCCAAGCGAAGAAATCTCCAAGTGATCGATGCGACTTGCCCACTGGTGACGAAAGTACACTTGCAAGCACAACAATACAGCCGCCGTGGGTATGAAACCATCATCATTGGCCATATTGGACACGAAGAAGTGGAAGGCACAATGGGCTCGGTCGAGGGTCCCGTGTATGTGGTTTCGACCACAGGGGACGTCGCCGCTCTCCAGGTAAAAAACCCCGACAAGCTCGCTTACGTTACACAAACCACGCTCAGCATCGACGACACGCGTGATGTAATCGATGTCCTCAAGCAGCGCTTTCCCACGATACAGGGCCCGGAACTCGATGACATTTGCTATGCGACGCAAAACCGCCAGAATGCGGTGAAAGCACTGGCCGACGAAGTGAACCTGCTGCTCGTAGTCGGCGCGCGTAACAGCTCCAACTCTAACCGCTTGCGAGAAGTCGGCAAGCAGCACGGCGTGCCCGCTTTTTTGATTCAGGACGAAACGGAACTCGACAGGTCGTGGTTTCAGAATATTAAAAAGGTTGGCATTACTTCCGGAGCATCGACTCCTGAGGTACTGGTGCAAAGAGTGCTCGACAAGCTACGCAGCTTTGGGGTAAATGTCACGCGTGAACTCGATGGCATCCGCGAAACCACGACCTTCCGCCTGCCCAAATCATTGACGCTCAAAAAAGCTGAGCAAACCAAGACTGAACCGGTCGCGAAAATTAATATTTAGGATTGGCAATGGGAATTCCATTAATTCAACAATATCGTATTGCAAAATATGTGATCAGCCAGAAGCTGCGCCGGGCAAAGCGTTATCCCGTGGTTCTGATGCTTGAGCCGTTATTTCGCTGCAATCTGGCTTGCGCGGGTTGCGGCAAGATTGATCACCCGGAGGAAATTCTAAATAAACGCCTGACCCTGGAAGAATGCCTCGCCGCGGTTGATGAATGCGGCGCACCGGTGGTTTCCATTCCCGGGGGAGAGCCCCTGATACACAAAGATATAGTCAAAATCGTCGAAGGTATTATTGCGCGCAAGAAATTTGTCTATTTGTGCACAAATGCGCTGCTGCTGAAAAAACGTTTGAATGACTTTTCCCCTTCGCCATACCTTACATTCTCGATACACCTTGACGGCCTGCGTGAGCGGCACGATGCCTCGGTGTGCCAGGAAGGGGTGTTTGACAAGGCGATTGAAGTGACAAAACTGGCCCTGCAACGCGGTTTCCGAGTGACTGCAAACTGCACCGTATTTCAGGGTGAATCGGCCGAGGAAATCGCTGCCTTCATGGATTACTGCATGGAGCTCGGCGTGGAGGCCGTGACTATTTCTCCGGGGTACAGCTATCAACATGCTCCGCAGCAAGAGATATTCTTGCGCAGAAGCGCAAGCAAGCAGCTATTCCGCGAAGTATTCAAGCTGGGAAGAGGCCGCAGGTGGCGCTTTAATCAATCGAGCATGTTTCTTGATTTTCTGGCGGGGAACCAGGCTTATCAGTGCACTCCGTGGGGCAATCCAACCCGCAATGTTTTCGGTTGGCAGAAGCCGTGCTATTTGCTTGTGGACGAGGGTTACGCTTCCAGTTTTAAGGAATTGATGGAAACCACACAATGGGAGGCCTACGGCGCCGGCCGCAATCCAAAATGCGCCGACTGCATGGTGCATTGTGGCTATGAACCTACCGCGATAAATGACACGTTCGCCCGACCCCTGAAAGCACTCAGCGTTTTCCTGCGCGGCCCGAGGACTGACGGGCCTTTCGCGCCGGAGCTGCCTGTGAGCTATCCCGATTCCGCCAAGAACTTTATTCCGGTTAAGGTCAGCAAGCATTAGGCGGCTGCATGCCTTGCATTAGGGCAAGGTTACAGGCTGATGGTTTTCCATGACCGAGTTGCTCGTGATCGCTTTAGTTACGGGATCAGCCCTTATGTGGTTGGGATTGCTGCTGGTACCGTGGCGTCCTTGGTCTTCTGAGCCATTTCTCGACGCACAATCCGGCGGCGACGACTTGAGGGGTATCACGGCACTCATGCCCGCCCGCAATGAAGCGGCCGTCATCGCGAAAACGCTTGCTGCGTTAAACATCCAGGGCCGCAATCTTTCGTTGGTCGTGGTCGATGACCAATCTACGGATAAAACGGCAGAACTCGCCCGCCAAATGTGGGCTGACAAGCTTGCCGTAGTTGCGGGCGCGCCATTGCCTTCGGGATGGAGCGGCAAGCTGTGGGCTCTGGAACAAGGACGGCAGCATGTGAATACCCCGCTGGTGTTGCTCATGGATGCCGATATCGAGCTCAAACCCGGCATCATTAGCCGCCTGCGTGAACATATGCAACGGCATGATGTGGTTTTTATATCGCTGATGGCGGCGCCGATGATGTGCAATTTTTGGGAGAAATTGCTGATGCCGGCTTTCGTATATTTTTTTAAATTGCTTTACCCATTCCGCCTTTCGAACTCAGGCAACAGCACGGTCGCCGCGGCTGCCGGCGGTTGCATTTTGATGGAGTCCCGCGTGCTCGAAGAAATCGGCGGTTTTGCGGCGCTCAAGCACGAATTGATAGATGATTGCAGTCTGGCACGATGCGTTAAGTCACAAGGGCATAAAACATGGATCGGATTGACCCATTCGGCTTGCAGCATTCGTCCATATCGGCAAGTTAAGGACATCTGGAATATGGTGTCACGCACTGCCTTTACCCAGTTGCATTACTCATTCGGGCTGCTGTTGGCCTGCACCGGAATCATGGTTATTGCGTTTGGCGTGCCGGTTGCAGGATTATTCTTTCCCGGTGCCAGTGCCCGGTTTCTGGCGCTAGCCGCCTGTGGCGCCATGGCATTGTCCTATTTTCCCACGCTGAAGTTTTACCGCCGCTCTGGCTTCTGGGTCTTGAGCTTGCCGGTCGTCGGGATGCTTTATCTGTGCATGACCTGGGCGTCTGCTTTGCGCTACTTTCGCGGCGAGCGCGCACGCTGGAAAGGCCGTAGTTATGATGCGCGTGCAAGCAGCATGCATTCAGCGCTGCATCTGCTGTTGCAAGTTCTCGCAGCCGGTATGTTGATGGCGGCCCCGGCGGTGCCGCTTCATGCGGCGTCTGCCGAGAAAGCAGCGTCGGTGGTGGAACGTTTTCAAAGCACGCTGATTTCCGTAATGAAGGACGCAAAAAAGCTTGGCTACGAAGGGCGCTATAAAATTCTGGCCCCGGCGGTGGAGGAGAGCCACGATCTTCCAGGCATTGCGCAATTTGCTGCGGGCCGCTATTGGGATAAGCTCAGCGAGCAGCAGAGAAAAACCTACGTGGCCACTTTCGCCAAATTGAGCATTGCGACGTATGCCTATCGCTTTGACGACTACTCTGGCGAAGCCTTCAAAACAGTTTCGGAGGAAGCCATCAGCAATGGTGACGAGCTGGTCCATACCGTGCTTACCTCTCCGAACAGCGACAACGTACATTTCGACTATATACTGCGCCGCAAAGATGGAGTTTGGCGTATCATTAATATCATCGTCGACGGCGTAAGCGATCTGGCGATCAAGCGTGCCGAGTACTCCAATGTCATTCGCGACCAGGGCGGGGACGTGTTGATAGCCAAGTTGCAGGGACAGATAACTAATTATTCTAAGCCGGCAAGTACTAATAATTAAATCCTGTCGGCTAATTACCGCTGTTTTTGCAGTTTTACCAGTTAACAAGTGGAGCGATGGAACATCGTCAGCTGCAGGCTTGCATGAAAATAAACAAAAAAAATGCAGTCATGGTGCTGCTAACATGCGCTATTGTGCTGTCCACAGGGTGTGCCAGCACTCCCAAGGGAACCGATAACAGCGATCCTTATGAGGGGGTGAACCGCAAAATTTTCGCGTTCAACGATACGCTCGATCGCCATATACTCAAACCCGTTGCCGATGCCTATGTGAAAGTCACGCCTGAACCGGCTAGAACTTCGGTTTCCAATTTTTTTTCGAATCTCGGCTACCTTAATGTCGTTCTCAATGATTTTCTCCAGGGCAAGTTCAAGCAAGGTGCTGCCGACTTGTCCCGTTTCCTCATCAACAGCACCGTGGGTTCATTGGGGCTGGTGGATGTAGCGAGCAAGGTGGGGTTGAAGGCGCACGATGAGGATACAGGGCAAACACTGGCCAGGTATGGCACGCCTCAGGGACCTTATTTGGTGATACCCTTTCTTGGCCCAAACACGACGCGCAATGTGCCCGATTTAGGCACGAGCACCGTAACCAGCGGTTTGTTTTACGTTGGTACCCTTGTTGTCACCCTGCCTTTGGGTGCGCTGAAAGTGGTCAGCGACAGGGCCAACGCTTCAAACACCCTAAACATTGTCAACGAAGCGGCGCTTGACCGATATATATTCATACGTGATGCTTATCTGCAGCACCGCAATTACCTTATATACGATGGCCATCCTCCGCCGCCAAAATACGACGAAGACGACGGAAATGATGAAGCACCTGCGCAGACGCCTAAGTCAAAAGACCATGGAAGCGAAGGTGCGCCAACCTCGATGCCCAAATCCGAAGACGGGAAAAGCGATGTAGCGCCCGCTGAAGCCTCGCGGTAAAAGAGCGCGGTCCAAACAAGCGGTTAACCGTACTCGCGGGTCTCAATTCGGGATAAGCGCCTTTTCCCGTGGTGAAGTCAGGAGAGCGAAGTAAAAAAAGCATTAGAAACGGCAATTCAACAGTGACCAGCTTCGAACGCTCCTATAGAAAATTTCCAGCCGCGGCGTATCGTAAGAAGGAAAAACTTTCTCAAATCCGATCGCTTTTGCTGCGCTTGGCTCTAAGCCACAAGCGTCCACTTTCCTGTGCTTGCCATCCCAGGAGCGCTGGAATTCCGAGAAGCAGTACCCGCACGCGTTTTACCAGGGACAGGGCTAATCCCGTTTCCGGAGTGAGACCCAGCATTTGGCCCAGCAACATGTAAGCGCCTTCCTGCACGCCTAGCTGGCCGGGGACCACAAACGCGGCGCTTTTCACCGCGTAGCTCAGGCTTTCGAGAATCAGGGCTTCGAGGAAGCTCACCGGACTGCCCATAAAATACAGCGCCAGCCACACCTCGCCTGCGCTGATAATCCATGAGAAGAGATGTGTTACACCTGCGGCGGCAAGTGCGCGGCGTTCCCTGTAGAGTTTCTGGATGGTTTCGTGCACATTGCCAATTTTTCCCAAGGAAAGCCACACCCACTTGTCGGCGATTTTCTCGATGAAAGCTTCGACCAGCTTGAACATGCCTTTGCGCTGGGCAAGGACAAAACCGCCCAAGGCGAGCGCTGCTACAACAAGTCCGGCCGCAATCCAGCGCACCGTCTGCTCCGAGCCGCCAATGAGTACCAGGAGCACCAGTCCAAGCAGCGTGAAAAAAAATTGCGCGATGGCCTCGAGCGTAAGGTCCACAACCACGCTGGCGCCGGCGATTCCCGCCGCGGCACCGCGGAAGGTCAGAATTCTCGCACCGACGAGTTCCCCGCCCACCTGCATTACCGGCAGCAGGCTGCCAACCGCCTCGCGCACCAAGCGCGCCCAGATAAATACCGCCAGCGGTCTGCGCCACGTGTTGCGCAACACTCTGCGCCACGCCAGCGATGAGAACGTTACCGGAACAAGGTGATACGCGCTCACTACGACCATGCCCCAACCAACGGCGAGCAGCAGATCGGACACTGCAAGAAAACCGTGGTAGCCAATCAATAGAATCGCGGCGAGCAGACCCGCAACTGCGGCAATGGCAATGGAGAGCTTCATTTCCTGCTCTCGATGGCGCTCATGATGGCGGGCAGAACCACCAGTGTGGACAGCAGTGCGAACGACAGTGCCAGTGTCAGCAATAATCCCATAGCTGACATGCCGCGATTCTCGGAAAATGCCAAAGAACCGAAAGAAGCCACTGTGGTGAGGGCGCTGAACAGTACTGCGCGGGGTGTGCTGCTACGGAACAAATGTTCGACGTCCAGCCCGCTACGCTTGCGCACCACAAGGTAAATGCCGAAAGCGATCCCCAAGCCCAGTAATAGTGGCAGCGCGATAATATTGGCCAGATTGAGCGGCAGATCGAGAATGACCGAACTTGCCGCGGTCACCACCATAGCCAGAATCAACGGCAGTAGTACCAGAATTGCGTTATAGACGCTTTGGAATACCAGCAGCAAAAGCATTAACGCCGCGAACAGGGCGATAGCGGTGGCCTCGAGGCAGGCCTTGACCACCGTATTGCCGCCCTCGACCAGCGCCACGGGGGTCCCAGAGGCGTTGGGTACGGCCTCTTGGACTCCATACGCGAAACGACGCAAATCTTTGTTGTCGACGACGCTGAATTTAGGATAGACCTCGACGCGGGCTTGCCCATCGGCCGCAACATAGCGTTCCCGCAAATCTGGTGGAATATCCTTGAGCTCTATGCGCTTCGGTTGCAAAAGTTTTCGCAGCTGGGCAAGATTTTGAGGCAAATCGCTGACCACGCTGTCGCGCAGTTGCTTAAGTGTCTGGTCGGGCCAGCCCGGAGCCGATTTGAGTTTTTCCATAACGTTGGCCAGATGCGTCATGCTTGCGGCGAACACGGGGTCGGTACTTTTCTGACTCGCCTCGCTCAGCTTCTTCTGAAACTTCTCGAATGCTTGGCGTTCTTGTTCCGGGGTCGGGGGCGGCACCATCGTTGGTCTAATCAGGGGCTCAAGCACCAGCGCCATGTCGGCAATAATCGCCAGTTTCTCGTCCTGGTCATCGGGCACGAAACTATCGAGCGTCACTGCTTTGTCTACTACCGGAAGTGTTTCGACCTTTGCTGCGATTTTGTTAGCTTCATTGAGATTCTTGGCAAGGATGTCAATGGTATAAGGCGTGGCGTTCGGATCCTTCAACATAGCGAGGAAGGTGGACACAGATTCAGTATTCGGATCCTGCAGGTTGAGGGGATTGAAGTCAAAGCGAACCCGTGGCAGCAGGGCCAGCGAAATTGCTCCGACGAGCGCAGCGACGATAAGAATTCGTTTCCTGTAACGCCGCAGCGGGAAGCGCAACCGCGTAAGAACGCTGCTCTTCGGCAATCTGCTTTCTATGTCGACCGGCATAAGTTTCAGAAGCGCTGGCAGCAGGGTGAAATTGGAAATCAATGCGATGAACATGCTCATTCCGGAAATTACGCCAAGCTCGGCGAGCCCGCGGTAACTTGTGGGAATGAAGGAAAAAAAGCTGATGGCAGCAGCCACTGCCGCCAGCGTCAGCATCCCGCCGGCGCCATAGGCGGTCTCAGTTAAGGCGAGATCGTAGCTCTTGGTGCGGTGCAGTTCTTCCTTATAGCGCATCCCGAACTGAATACCGAAGTCCACGGCCAGGCCAATAAATAGCACGGCGAAAGTCACCGAAATTAAATTGAGGTGGCCGATGGCAAACGCGGTATATGCTGCAGTCCAGATCAGTCCGACAAACAGAGTAATCAGAATTGCCACCACAAGGCGGGCGGAACGAAGACCCGCGATCAAAATCAGGCACACCATTGTCGTTGATAAAAAAACCGCGATACCCGCCCCGCGCGAAACGCTCGCGAGCTGGTCATCTCGGATGGGGACGTCACCAGTAAGGCGCACGCGGACCCCGTGTTGGGGGTCGAGTTGAAGTTGCTGCGCAACGCGGCGGATGGTTTCGACCGCCTCCTGGCCCGGCCGCATCGAAGTGTAATCAAATTTGGGTTTGACGAGGAAGAAATGCCGCAGGTCGTTGCCTTGCGCCAGCGAGCCTTCGATAAACAGGCCGCGCCAGGATTGCTTTAGCTGTTGCCCGGCGAGCTGCGCTTCGGCGATACGGCTGATGCTGTCCAGCATTTTTTTCAGACGCCCTCGATAATCGGCGCTCAGATTTTCGTCGAGGGCGCGTCCAATCACAGTAAATAAGCCGCGCAAGCTCGGGTCTTGCGCCAGCGTGCCGAGAAACGGCGCCGCCTCGGTGAGGCGGTCGGAAAGCTGCAGCAGTTCTTTCTTGTCCAGGTAAAGCAGCCCGTTTTGGGAAAAGAAACTAGTTTGTTCCGGGTCATACACCGATTCAATATCCGTTTTTTCGCGTTTCAGCTGCGCGATCAGCGTCTGCGACGCTGCATTCGCTTGTTCCGGAGTATTGCCGTCAATCATCACCACGATGACGTCGGAATTCTGCGGAAAGGCTTTTTCCAATTGATCTTCCAATATGCGGAAATGCAACTTGGGATCGAGCAATTCGCTGGAATCGGTGTCGAGAACGGTATGTGTGATCGCATAATAAGAAACCACCACGGTGAGCAGCGCAATGCTGCCTACCACCCAGGTCGCAAAGCGTGCGCAGAACTCGACTATTCGCACTATGGCGCGGCGGTAGGTGTGCCCCACGAGAGCTAGCAATTCCATACGCCCCTCAATAAGGGTGCAAGGTTCGGCGATTCTATTGATCCAGGGTTCACGCGTTTCCCTGGGCGGTCGCTGCGGCCAGATCGGTGAAACTGATTTTCTGTATGCCATTTTGCCGCAGGGCGTTGGCGACGGCTGGGCTGGTCAATGCCCGAAATTCTTCTTCGCAGTGATAGTCTGCCGTTCCCGGATCCATGTGGGCACATTTGGCCAGGGCCGGATGGAAGTACATTTCCGAGACGCCGTGCGGCAGGTGCGCAAGTTGCCCCAGCACCCTTTCTTCGGTCATGTGTCCGGTATCGCTCATGCCGAAGATATAATCGTTGTGTACTATCTGTGCTTTTCTCAGCCGCCATCGCATCAGGCTCATCCAGGGATTGAGCAGCAGTGAACCGGCAAAACGCTTCGGCAACGCGTCATGCGCGGCGCGCCAGGAGCTCAACAACGGCTCGTGCGGCAGACGTACGGCGCGCACGCCGTATTCGCGTCCCAGCTTGAGGATCAGGCTCAATATAGTCGGATGCACATGCATGTGATTGTGCGCATTTACATGGTCCAGCGGCAGACCGCTGTCGCGAAAGGCCGCGAACTGCGCGCGGATTTCGCCTTCCAACTGCTGCTTGGTTTTGCGGCGGAAAAAGAAATTGATCCCGGCGCGCACGAGATGTGTGGAGAACCGTCCTTGATCGTCCACCAGGTCGGGAACGCAGGCGGCGGGCAGAAGCGGACGGCCGTTGACGAGAACAACATGCAGTCCTACTTTGAGCGAAGGCATGCGCTTGGCGCGTTCCACTGCGTCTAGAGCTGCGGGCGCGCCCACCATGAGACTTGCGGCAGTGAGAATGCCGTTCCGGTGTGCCTGCTCTATTGCCTCGTTGACGGGAAGGGATGCGCCAAAGTCGTCAGCCGTGACGATGAGCCTCTTCAAACCCGATCTTCCCGCCCATAAAGAAAGTGAAAGAACTCCACGCCTTCGCGCAGCCTGCGCTTGGTCATTTCCCAGCTCTGCATCATTTCAAAAGTAATTTCGGCTATCTTGCTGGGACGAAAATAAAAGCGTTTGTAGAATTTTTCCAACGCCGAGAAGATATCCTCGTGCGAAAGATGCGGGTAATTGAGCGAGCTGACCTGGAACCCTTCTTGAGCGACGATATGCGAGGAATCACGCAGCAGCCAGCCATTGTCGATTGCCTGTTTGTGCAAGTAGGTTCCAGGGTAGGCCGCCGCGAGCGAGACTTGAATGGTATGCGGGTTGATTTCCTGGGCGAAGCGGATGGTTTCCTCAATGGTCTCGTGCGTTTCTCCGGGCAGGCCCATGATGAAGGTGCCGTGAACCACCACGCCGAGATTATGGCAGTCCGCCATGAAACGGCGCGCCATGTCCACATGCATGCCCTTCTTGATGTTGAGGAGGATTTGCTGGCTGCCGGTTTCGAAGCCTACGAGCAGCAGGCGCAGTCCGTTTTCTTTCATTACCTTGAGGCTTTCATAGGGCACATTGGCCTTGGCGTTGCATGACCAGGTCACACCCAATTTGCCAAGGCCCCTGGCGATCTCCTCGGCGCGCGGTAGGTCATCGGTGAAAGTGTCGTCATCGAAGAAAAATTCCTTTACCTGTGGAAAATATTCCTTGGCGCGCGCAATTTCCGCAACGACATTTTCTGCACTGCGGGTGCGGTAGCGGTGTCCACCGATGGTCTGAGGCCACAAGCAAAAGGTGCAGCGCGACTTGCAGCCGCGCCCGGTATAGAGCGATACGTACGGATGTTCCAAGTAGCCGATAAAATAATCTTCAATCACTAAATCGCGCCGATACACGTCTACTACCCACGGCAGACGATCCATGTCTTCGATGATTGCGCGCTCGCGGTTGTGCACGATTTTGCCGTTTGCCCGGTAGCTGATCCCATCCACTTCAGCGAAAGGGCGGCCCTCAGCTAATTCCTGGATTGTGTAGTCAAATTCGTTGCGTGCCACGAAATCAATAGCGCTGGACGCGAGCAGTGAAGGTTCGGGCGAAACTGCGACATGAGCCCCGACGAAACCCACAGTCAATTTGGGATTTTTCTCTTTCAGCGCCTGTGCGACTTTGGCATCAGATTCAAAAGAGGGTGTACTGGTGTGCAAGACGGCCAATTCGTAGTCGTTGGCAACAGGAAGAATATCATTAAGCGAAAGGCCGCGTGCGGGCGCATCAATCAGCTTGCCGTCGGGTACCAGTGCCGCGGGCTGGGCGAGCCAAGTGGGATACCAGAACGAACGAATCTCGCGCCGCGCCTGATACCGTGAACCGGCGCCACCGTCGAATCCTTCAAATGACGGCGGATTCAGAAACAGCGTTTTCATCATGAATTACGAACTCCTTTATTCATCAACTTTCCGTCGGAGCGGACTGAAAACTGCTGTTTCCGCCACTCAACGCTGCGGCCGAAAAAACTCGCCGCCCATACCAAAAAGCTTAACAAATCGCGAACAGGTGCGAGCCAGGGGGCAGTACGCCCGACCACATCGAAATTAACATGCACCGCCCGGTGCAGCAAGACGCGTAGTATAACCGAAACAGCCACGGCCGTTAATCCTACCGCTGAGGGTAAAAGCAGGAAAAACAACAAGGAAACGGCGACCGGATAACTGACAAACGAAAACGTGAAACCAACGGGCTGCATCGCGCGTATCGTTCGTGCCCAGCGCAATTCATGTTGGAACAATGCCGCGAGACTTGGTTCCCAGACCCTGTTTTCAACCAGGTAGGCGGAGAGCACGACCTTTAGTCCCTGCTGCGCGACCCGCCTGCCCAGGATATGGTCATCGGCGAGCTGGTCTGCAAGCGCGGCAAATCCGCCGCTGGCTTCCAGCGCCTTGCGGGTTACTGCCATGGTCGCGCCAAAACAAAAACGAAGTTCTTGAAATGACAATGCAACCAGAACCGACGGCGCAAAGCAATCATTGATAAACATTGCGCCCAATCGCGAGGGCAATCCTGGCGCAGGCGTTCCCTTGTAAAGACAGGTGACCGCGCCCACCTGCCTGTCTTGAAAAGGTGCAACTAACGCCCGAAGGTAATTGCGTTCCACTCGCATATCGCTGTCGGCGACAACGATCAGGTCGTGCTTCGCCAAGCGGAGCATGCACGCCAGAATACTTACCTTGAGATTGGTACCGATTACCGTTTCATCCACAACCAAAGACAAATCGCGCTGCGGAAATTCTTCGATGATGCGATTAATCACTGCGATCGCCGGATCCCGGGCATCGCGAGCGCCAAACACGACCTGGTAGTCGGCGTAATTCTGGTCGCAGAATGAACGCAGATTTTCATACAATTCTGGTTCCATTCCACAAACCGGCTTCAGCACAGTGGCTAGGGGCGAATATTCACCTGGCGCGGGCTGGCGTCTGCCAAACGCTATGATGCAACGTATGGCAAATACAACATAGGCAAGTGCCGCCAAAGTGATTGCCGATGCTATTAAGGTGAGTGTGGCAATGATACAGCTCCTTGCCCGAGGACTTGTTTCTCACTGCCGATTTTAGCATGATTGATTCGTCATTCACCGTGCGCAAGGCCCTAGATCGTCAAACAACTGAGTGGCAGCGACAGCCAGCCGATTTAAGCTAAAATGAGCGCCTCCAACGCGGCGCTGTAATACGATGGCGTCGAATAACGCCGAACTAAGGAAAGAAACATGCCGGAATGGCAGACTGACAGCAGTGGCCGACTTAATGGCGCAGCCTATCAGGAGCATATCCTTCAAGGGGTGTCGCGCACTTTCGCGCTCACCATTCCCCAGTTGCCGCCGGGCTTGCGCCAGCCAGTGAGCAATGCTTACCTATTGTGCCGCATCGCCGATACCATTGAAGATGAACCGGCGTTGAGTGCCGAGCAGAAGCGTCATTTCTCGCAACAGTTCATCAAGGTGGTCGCGGGCGAAGTCGCAGCGGAGACGTTTGCAGAAGAATTTTATCCATTCCTTTCCGAGCGCGTGCCGGAAGCGGAAAAAGATCTGATCAGGAACGCCGCGCAAGTTATACGTATCACCCACAGTTTCAGCGCCAATCAGCGCGCGGCGATGCTGCGCTGCGTGCGGATCATGGCCAGTGGCATGGCAATGTTCCAGTCGAATCCAAGCCCGTACGGATTAAAGGACCTGCCGCAGCTTGACAGCTACTGTTATCACGTTGCCGGCGTGGTGGGAGAGATGCTCACCGAGTTGTTTTGCGATTACTCTGCGGAAATCGGAAAAAACCGGGAAAGAATGCTAAAATTGGCGCCTTCCTTTGGTCAGGGTCTGCAGATGACCAACATCTTGAAAGATATTTGGGAAGACCGCAGCCGCGGCGCATGCTGGCTGCCGCAGGACATATTCCGGGCGTGCGGTTTCGAGTTGAAGAATTTGTCAAAGGACGGCCACGATCCAGCTTTCGCCGCGGGGCTGGAAAAACTGATCGCAATCGCACATGCCCATCTGCGCAACGCCTTGGCCTACACCCTGCTGATCCCGACGCATGAAACCGGAATACGCAAGTTCTGCTTTTGGGCATTAGGCATGGCGATGCTTACCTTGCGCAAAATCAGCGCCAATCGTGACTTTACCTCCGGCAATGAAGTGAAAATCTCTCGGCGCGCGGTTAAGGCAACCATACTCGCGACGCAATTAACCATGGGCAGCGATATTATGCCGCGCTGGTTGTTCAATGTAACAGCGCTTGGCCTGCCGCGCGCGACATCGTTGTGAACGGCGCGAAAAAGTCAGCCGTCGCGAAAACGATGCGGTGACACGTAGCCCGGGAAAAAACTGAATGCTTGAAAAGAACTTCGTCGAATCAGATTCCGGTGCGAATTCTTTGGCCACGTTGCACGAACCGTCCAACGTACACTCCATTGGAACACGAAGCGCGTCCCTGTGGCGCGTGATCAGCGCCGCGCGCGATGCGCTGCTCGGGCTGCAGCACGACAACGGCTATTGGTGTTTCGAGCTTGAGGCGGACTGCACCATGCCCGCCGAATACATCATGATGATGCATTTCATGGATGAAATCGACACCGAACTGCAGGACAAGATTGCGGTTTATTTGCGCAGCCACCAGCAGCCTCACGACGGCTGGGGATTGTTCCCCGGCAGCGACTTCGATTTGAGCTGTTCGGTGAAAACGTATTATGCATTAAAGCTTGCGGGCGCAAGTCCCGCCGAGCCGCATTTAGTAAGAGCTCGAGAGGCGATTCTTGCCGCTGGCGGGGCGGCGCGCTGCAACGTATTCACTCGCATTGCCTTGGCGCTGTTCGGGCAAATTCCGTGGCGCGGGGTGCCGATCGTGCCGGTGGAAATCATGCTTTTACCACGGTGGTTCCCCTTTCACCTAAGCAAAGTGTCTTACTGGTCGCGCACGGTGATGGTGCCGTTGGCGATTCTTTGCAGCTTAAAGGCACGAGCCAAGAATCCGCGGCGGGTGGACATCCGCGAATTGTTCATCGTGCCGCCGGAAAAAGAGAAAAACTATTTTCCCGTCAGGTCACGCTTAAATCGGATCCTGCTGGGCTTTGAACGCTTAGGCAAGCTTCTGGAACCGGCCATTCCCGGCTTTATTCGCCGTTACGCCATGAAAAAAGCCGAGGGTTGGGTCATTGAGCGGCTGAACGGAACCAATGGTCTGGGAGCGATATTCCCGGCCATGGTCAATGCGCATGAAGCGCTTGCCTGCCTGGGTTACCCGGCCGATCATCCCTATCGTGTGATTACTAAAGAAGCCCTCACGAAGTTGCTGGTGGTGGAACAAGATTCCGCGCATTGCCAGCCATGCGTGTCGCCGGTGTGGGATACCGCTTTGGCCTGCCTCGCGTTGCATCAGGCAGCGGGCGAACAGCCCACTGCTGAAATCAAACGCGGGCTGGACTGGCTCGAAAATATGCAGCTCTTGGATGCGCCCGGAGATTGGCGCGATTCAAGGCCAAAGCTCGAGGGCGGCGGCTGGCCGTTCCAGTTCGGCAATGATTTTTATCCGGACATTGATGACACCGCCGCAGTGGGCTGGGCGATGCACAGAGTTGATGAGAAACGCTACACCGAAGCGCTGCGTCGCGCTGCGCAATGGGTTTGCGGCATGCAGTCTGAAAATGGCGGTTTTGCCGCGTTCGATGTCGACAACACCTGTTATTACCTGAATGAAATTCCATTTGCCGACCATGGGGCATTACTCGATCCGCCCACCAGTGATGTTACTGGCCGCTGCATTGCATTGCTCGCTCCCCTTGGCAAATACCAGGAAGTGTGGAAACGCAGCCTTGAATTCCTTAAGCGCGAGCAGGAAAAAAACGGTTCGTGGTTCGGCCGATGGGGCACGAATTATATTTACGGTACCTGGTCGGTGCTGTCGGCGCTGGAACTCGCCCAGGAGCCTTGTGACCAGCTTTTTATCCGTCGCGCGGTGGAATGGCTAAAGCGCGTGCAGCGTGCCGATGGAGGCTGGGGCGAGAGCAATGACACCTATTTCAACCCCGGACGAGCCGGGCACGCCAATTCCAGCACCGCATTTCAAACGGCTTGGGCGCTGCTCGCGCTGATGGCGGCCGGCGAAGTGGATTCCACCGAAGTAACGCGGGGCGTCGAATATTTATTGCGCACCCAGCAGGCAAACGGCTTGTGGAACGATTCCGAGTTTACTGCTCCCGGCTTCCCGCGGGTCTTCTATTTAAAGTATCACGGCTACGACAAATTCTTTCCGTTGTGGGCGCTGGCGCGCTATTACAATCTGCACAATCGCCACACCGCGTGATCGGCGTGGTGGCTGCGTTGCCGCTTGAAGCGCGCTTCCTCGTTGGTCGCATGCTTGATCCGGCAGAGCGCGCCGAGCTGAGGGATTGCGCCGGCTGGATTCAACTTTGCGGAATCGGCAGGGAAAAGGCGCTCCATGCCGCACAATCGTTGCTGGACGCAGGAGCGAGCGCATTGGTAAGCTGGGGCACTGCGGCGGGTCTCGATCCCGCGCTCGCCGCGGGAACCTTAGTGCTGCCGCAATGCGTGATCGGCGCCGACGAATACATGTTTCCAGTGGACCAGGCTTGGCGCAGCAGGTTGCATGACCGCGTAGCCGGACATGTTGCGACAAGCGGCGGATTGCTGCTTGAAAGTCTCTCAGTGTTCACTCACCCATCGCAAAAAAAAGCTTTGGCAAAACGTGCTGGAGCCGCAGCGGTAGATATGGAAAGCGCGGCCGTGGCACAAGTAGCGAACCAGGTCGGGGTGCCATTCATGGCGGTCCGCGTCATCGCCGACCAAGCAATGACCGCGGTTCCCTTGAGCGCGCTTGCTGCAGTTGATGACTTTGGACGCGTGCATGTTTTGCGCCTCGTCGCATCCTTGCTGGCTCATCCTGAAGAATTGCCCGCGCTGATTGTTCTGTGGCGGGCATTCCGCGCAGCTCAGAGGACGCTATCGACCGTGGCAGAGCAAGCGGGGCCCGGGTTGGGTATTGAGTAAATGTCTTTCCAATTGAACGCAAATTAGGAAAATGGACGCCACGCTGGTTACCGGTGCGTCAGGTTTTGTCGGCTCAGCGCTGGCACACAAGCTTGTCGAGGCCGGACGCCGGGTGCGTGCGCTCGTGCGCCCTGCCAGCGATCGCCGCAATATCGACAACGTTCCAGTTGAACTCGCTTTTGGCGACCTTGCCGATTTGAGCTCGCTTGAACGTGCGCTTGACGGGTGCAGCGCCTTGTTCCATGTCGCCGCAGATTATCGACTGTGGGCGCGTAATCCTCAGCAGATATACCGCACCAACGTTGCAGGGACCGCGAATATCATGCAGGCCGCGCTCAAAGCCGGCGTTGAGCGCATCGTTTATACCAGCAGCGTCGCGACACTAGGCTTGCGTACTGACGGCACGCCCGCGGATGAAAACACGCCGGTCACGCTTGATGACATGATCGGGCATTACAAGCGCTCGAAGTTTCTTGCCGAAGCCGAGGTAAAACGAATGATAACGCAGATCGGATTGCCTGCCGTCATCGTCAATCCCTCCACTCCGGTCGGCCCGCGCGATATTCGGCCCACGCCTACCGGGCGCATGGTGCTGGACGCAGCATGCGGCCGATCCCCGGCATATGTGGACACCGGCCTCAACCTGGTGCATGTAGACGACGTGGCACAGGGACACATGCTTGCTTTCGAGCGCGGCAAAGTGGGCGAACGTTACATCCTCGGCGGGCGCAACATGACGCTGCTGGAGATTCTAATCGAAGTTGCCAGGATTACAGGACAAAAACCGCCGCGCGTGAAGCTTGCCCACAACCTGGTTCTGCCGATTGCCTATCTGTCTGAAGCGTGGGCGTGGTTGAGCAACGGTCCGGAGCCGCGCGCCACGGTGGATGGTGTGCGGCTGTCGAAAAAATACATGTATTTTTCGATCGAAAAGGCGCGACGCGAACTGGGCTATAATCCGGGACCGGTGGAGAAGGCGCTGCAAGATGCCGTAACCTGGTTTCGCGCCAACGGCTATTGCGGCCGTCAGCCGCGCCTCGCGTAGCGGGCCTGTACGTAGTCGTCGACGATTTTCTGGAATTCCTCGGCGATGTTTGCGCCTTTGAGCGTTACCGTTTTCTGACCATCCACGAACACCGGCGCAACCGGCGTTTCGCCTGAGCCGGGAAGGCTGATGCCGATATTGGCGTGTTTGCTTTCCCCCGGTCCGTTCACCACGCAGCCCATCACCGCTACGTTCATTTTTTCGACCCCGGAGTAGCGTTCGCGCCATACCGGCATCTGGTCGCGCAAATAGGTCTGGATCTTGTCGGCGAGCTCCTGGAAGAAAGTACTGGTGGTGCGGCCGCATCCCGGGCAGGCCACTACCATCGGTACGAATGAACGCAATCCCATGGTCTGCAGGATTTCCTGCGCCACGATCACTTCGCGGGTGCGGTCACCGCCCGGCTCGGGGGTCAGGGAAATGCGTATGGTGTCGCCGATGCCCTCCTGCAGCAGCACGGCGAGCGCAGCGGTAGAGGCGACGATGCCCTTGGAACCCATTCCCGCCTCGGTCAAACCCAGGTGCAGAGGATAATCGCAGCGCGCCGCAAGATTGCGGTACACCCTGACCAAGTCCTGGACGCCGCTTACCTTACAGGACAGAACGATCCTATCGTGTGCGAGCCCGATTTCCTCAGCGCGCCTGGCGTTGTCCAGAGCCGAAACAATCAGCGCTTCGCGCGTGACTTCATTTGCGTCCTGCGGTTCCGCAAGCTTCGCATTTTCATCCATCATCCGCGTAAGCAACGCGGGATCCAGGCTGCCCCAGTTGACTCCGATGCGAATCGGCTTATTGTATTTGCATGCGACCTCGACCATGGTAGCGAACTGCTCATTGCGCTTTGATCCTCTGCCGACGTTGCCGGGGTTGATGCGATATTTGGCCAAGGCAGCGGCGCAATCCGGATATTCAGTAAGCAACTTGTGCCCGTTAAAGTGAAAATCTCCGATCAGCGGCACATCGCAACCCATCTGTTCCAGCCGTTCGCGAATGCGCGCGACTTGGGCTGCAGCCTCGGCGCTGTTAACGGTAATGCGCACCAGCTCCGAGCCCGCCTTGGCGAGTTCCGCAACCTGCATTGCGGTTGCTTGTGCGTCGGCGGTATCGGTATTGGTCATGGATTGAACCACGATGGGCGCCCCGCCGCCGATAGTGACGGGTCCGATTTTCACGCCCACGCTCAAGCGTCTCGAAATCTCCTGCGTTCGGGGTGCGTTCATAAAATTAGAAATTTTTAGCGAATACAAAGAATGAATTTTACCGTATTTTCATGTCACTGGCACCCGACAGTCTATCCGACGAAGCCAAATCAGGGGTCAACTAATACCACCGGATCGCGTTAATGTAAGAAAACTTCGTTCCTGGCGACTAAACAAAATTGGAATTCACCGATGCGCAGTTCGGTCGCATTGTGAAGCGGTCCGGATTCAATCCGGACTACAAAAACCGGGCTCATTTCAACTTTCAGGAGATGTACATCATGACTGCAGTAAAGAAGCTTACGGGAATTGCGCTCGCCGCCGCAGCGGCTGGAATGTTTGTTACAGCGGGCATTAGCAGCGCCTTTGCTGACGAAGCAAAGGTGCACTGTCAGGGCGTGAACGCTTGCAAGGGCAAAAGCGATTGCAAATCCGCCAGTAATGCCTGCAAAGGTCAAAACGCATGCAAAGGCGAAGGCTGGAAAGCAATGACCGATAAGGAATGCAAGGACGCCGGAGGTACGACCAAGTAAAGCCAAAAGCAGTAGTTAACTAAACGACGGGCACCTTTGCCTCGTTAGGCGGGTGTCCGTTTTCATTTCCTGGTTCTGGACACCGCATACCCGATAGCGAAGGGCCCTGGCGCGACCTTTTCCTAAGCGCGCCGATGCTATAATATCTAAAAACTTTTCTTTCCTCCCCGGTTACCGGCATGCAATTGTTTGCTATTGGCGTCAATCATATGACCGCGCCACTATCAATGCGCGAACGGGTGGCGTTTCATGCGCAAACTTTAGGCGAGGCTTTACGCGACCTTGTGAACCGCAGGCCGGTAAGCGAGGCGGCGATTATTTCCACCTGTAACCGTACCGAGGTCTATTGCAATACAGCGGAGCCCGACGCGGCGGTGGACTGGCTGGCGGAGTACCACCGCATCAAGACCCAGAATATCCGGCCGTACCTTTATACCCTGCCGAAGGAGAAAGCCGTAAAACATGCGTTCAGGGTGGCGAGCGGACTGGATTCCATGGTGTTGGGCGAGCCACAGATTCTCGGACAGATCAAGCAGGCTGTGCGCACGGCCGAGGATGCCGGAACCCTGGGACTGCTGCTGCACAAATTGTTTCAGCGCTCTTTTTCCGTGGCCAAGGAAGTGCGCAGCCACACCGATATTGGGGCGAATTCGGTTTCTATGGCGGCGGCGGCGGTGCGCCTTGCCGAGCGCATTTTCCCCACGATTTCCGAGCAGTGCGTGTTGTTGATCGGCGCCAGCGAAATGATTGAGTTGTGCGCCACGCATTTCGCGGCCCGCGCTCCCAGGCGCATGACATTTTCCAACCGTACCCTGGAGCCTGCCGCAGCCTTGGCGCGACGCTTTTCCGGCGGCGCTATCACGCTAAATGAACTGCCGGATCAGCTGGCATCGCATGACGTGGTGATAACCTGCACCGCAAGTCCATTGCCGATTCTGGGCAAAGGCCTCCTGGAACGGGTGACAAAATTGCGCAAACACCGTCCCATGCTGCTAGTTGATCTTGCAGTGCCGCGCGATGTCGAGGCCGAAGCAGGCAATCTGGACGATGTGTTTCTTTACGCGGTTGATGACCTTGCGCATTTAGTGCAAAGCGGAATGAACGCACGCCAGAGCGCGGTTGCGCAGGCTGAGGCCATAGTCGAATCGAACGTGATCAGTTTCGTGCACTGGCTGGAAGCACGCGAACTTGTTCCTACGATCCGCGCTTTGCGCGACCACGCGGAACGCAGCCGGCGTAACGAACTGCAGCGCGCTCTGCGCATGCTTGAACGTGGCACAGATGCGCGGCTGGTCGCCGAATTCCTGAGCCAAGCGCTGACCAACAAATTTCTGCACATACCGACCCACGTGCTGAACCACGCGAGCCAAGAGGACCGCGAGCAACTGGTGGCGTTAATTAACCGCCTGTATCAGGTACACCGACAAGAATGAAGCAAAGCATCGCCGCAAAGCTATTGCAACTCAGCAACCGCCTCCAGCAACTCAACCAAATCCTAAGCAGCGAAAAAGTTACCGCGGACCTGGAAAATTACCGCAAGCTCGCCCGCGAGCATGCGGAGATCACGCCGGTGGTTGAGTTGTACGAGGCGTATAAATCCGGGGAGCGCGACCTTGAGGCGGCGCAGGAAATGCAGGCCGATCCGAAAACGCGTGATTTCGCAGAGGTGGAAATGCGCGTGGGGCGCGAGAAACTGCTGCGCATCGAATCCGAGCTGCAAAAGAAATTGCTGCCGCAGGATCCCAATGACGAGCGCAATATTTTTTTGGAAATCCGCGCCGGGACCGGTGGCGATGAGTCTTCGCTGTTTGCAAAGGACTTGTTCCGCATGTACGCGCGTTTTGCAGAGCGACAACGCTGGCAGGTGGAAATCATTTCGGCAAGTCCCTCGGAAATGGGCGGCTACAAGGAAATCATCGCCAAGATTACGGGACGAGGCGCTTATTCCAAGCTGAAATTTGAATCCGGAGGGCACCGCGTGCAGCGCGTTCCGGAAACCGAAACACAGGGGCGCATCCACACCTCTGCGTGCACCGTAGCAGTGCTCCCGGAAGCAGATGAAATCTCGGATGTGGTGCTCAATCCCGCGGAAATGCGGATTGACACGTTCCGCGCGTCCGGCGCTGGAGGGCAGCATGTCAATAAAACTGACTCCGCAGTGAGGGTGACGCATCTGCCAACCGGAATCGTGGTGGAATGCCAGGACGGCCGCTCGCAGCACAAGAACAAGGCGCAGGCGCTCGCGATTCTTGCGGCGCGCATCAAGGATAAGCAACTGCGGGAGCAGCAGGCGAAGCAGGCGGCGACACGCAAATCGTTGATCGGCAGCGGCGACCGTTCCGAGCGCATCCGCACCTACAATTTCCCGCAGGGACGGGTGACCGACCACCGCATCAATCTTACCCTGTACAAGATCGACCAGATCATGGATGGCGATTTGAACGAACTCACCAGCGCCTTGATTGCGGAGCATCAAACCGAGCAGCTGGCGGCCTTAGCCGAGGAAACTTGATGCAAATGCCGGTAAAAAACCAGGCTACATCGGCCATGCCGGTCAGCATTGCGACAGCACTCGGCGCAAGCCCGCTTGAGGCGTGCGACTCGAATCTGCTTTTGCAAGCAGTACTGGGTGTCAATCATGCCTATCTTGCCGCTCACAGTGATCAATTGCTAAATTTCCGGCAAATGGGCGCTTACCAAGAGCTGGTGCAGCGGCGCGCCGCCGGGGAGCCCACGGCTTACATTCTGGGCGAGCGCGAATTTTACGGATTGAATTTTAAAGTTACGTCGGCAGTGCTGATACCCCGGCCCGAGACTGAATTGCTGCTGGAACAGGCGCTTGAGCGCATGCCGCCGGGGCAATTTTGCAGAGTGCTGGAGCTTGGTACCGGTAGCGGCAATATCGCTCTCGCTCTCGCCCTGCATCGTCCGCTGACTCGCATAACCGCGGTAGACAGTTCCCAAGCGGCGCTCGCAATAGCCGGACAAAACGCGACGCAGGTGCTCGGCACCGAAAGCGGCGATATTATTTTCACAAAAAGCGATTGGTACGAGGCTTTGGACGGAGAAACATTCGATTTCATCATTTCCAATCCACCCTATGTTGCCTCAGATGACGCGCATCTGCAGTTAGGCGACGTACGATTTGAACCCAGGCTAGCGCTCAATGGCGGCGCTGACGGGCTTGATTGCATTCGCCGGATAATTCGGGAGGCGCCGCCACATTTACGCAAAGGCGGCTGGCTGCTGTTTGAGCACGGCTACGATCAGGCGCCTGCCTGTAGGAATTTGCTTATTCAAAGCGGCTTTGGCGGGCTGTTTTGCGCTGACGATCTGGCGGGAATTCCCAGGGTTTCGGGCGGCCGAATTCAGTGAGGCATGTTATAATATTGAAAATTTTTTACAGTTTATTTTCGGGAGCATTATGAGTACGCAGGAACTTATCAAGAAGCAGATCACCGAGCACCCGGTGGTGCTGTATATGAAAGGCACGCCCGATTTTCCTCAATGCGGGTTTAGCGCCAATGTGGTAAATATCCTGAAAGCGTGCGGCGTGGAGCAGATGTTCACAGTGGATGTGCTTGCCGACCCCGAAATTCGCCAAGGCATCAAGGAATACGCCAACTGGCCGACTATTCCTCAGCTTTACGTCAATGGTGAATTCGTCGGCGGCTCGGACATCCTGACCGAGATGTACCAAAGCGGAGAGCTGCAGAAACTGCTCAAATAAATTTACTTAAACGCAAATCAAGCCGGCGCCGCCGGCTTTTTTGTCTGCCTTGACCGGCTGATCCGAAATTCGAATCGATTTCCTATGAAAATAAAAGCAGCGGTATTGAATCAGATGGGCATCAAACCGCCATATGCCGCATCAAGACCGCTGTCAGTCGAGGATGTCGAACTCGACCCCCCCGGACCGGACGAAGTGCTGGTGAAAGTTGCGGCGGCCGGCTTGTGTCACTCCGATCTTTCGGTCATCAACGGCGATCGGCCGCGTCCCACTCCGATGGTGCTGGGCCACGAAGCGGCAGGTATCGTCGAACAGCCGGGCGCCGGGGTCAGGGATCTTAAGAAAGGCGACCATGTCGTGATGGTATTCGTACCGAGCTGTGGCCATTGCCTGTTCTGCGCGGAAGGCCGGCCCGGGCTTTGCGAACCCGGCTGGGCAGCTAATGTCGAGGGCACCCTGCTATCGGGCGCGCGGCGGCTCAGCCGCAATGCCGCGCGGCTTAACCACCATATGGGCGTTTCGGCATTTGCGCAATTCGCTACAGTTTCGCGCCGCTCCGTTGTGAAGATTGAATCCGATTTGCCGCTGGATCATGCGGCGCTGTTTGGCTGTGCAGTGCTCACCGGCGTCGGTGCGGTGCTGAATACGGCGTGCGTTACGCCGGGCTCGAGCGTGGCGGTAATCGGATTAGGTGGGGTGGGGCTCGCTGCGCTTCTTGGTGCAGTACTCGCCGGTGCGACCCGCATAATCGGAATCGACCTTTCACACGACAAACTTGCGCTGGCAAAGAAGCTGGGAGCGACTGACGTGTTTAATGCGGATTCGGCTGATTGCACAGACGCGATTCGCGCAACCACTGAAGGCGGCGTGCAATTTGCTTTTGAATTGGCGGGCTCCGTGAGAACGATGGAAATGGCGTACAAAATCACGCGCCGAGGCGGCACGACAATCGCGGCGGGCCTGCCGCCTCCCACTCACACCTTTCCGCTACAGCAAGTGAATCTGGTTGGCGAAGAACGCACTATAAAAGGCAGCTACATCGGCACCAGCGTTCCACTACGTGACATCCCACGCTATATCGCGCTCTTCAAGCAGGGAAAATTGCCGATCGACCGCCTCATGAGCGGCCGGCTCAAACTCGAGGACATCAATCTTGGGTTTGACCGTCTGGCTGAAGGCAAAACAGTGCGCCAGCTGGTGGTGTTCTAGCATTTTGGCCGCGCCGCTACGGAGTATTGTGCACGATTAAAAATTGCGCTGATATTTCAGCCGAATTACGGTCATGATGCTTTTTGGCTGAAATACGAAGAGAGAAACGCGCGATACGTCTTAAGAGTTTCATGAGGGCCACGCGTATTCTTTGCCGGCGTCAGGTCGCACGTTCAATGAGCGCCAAGGCGATAAGCCAAATTAAAATTGGTATGAAAACTGCGGCGGCAAACATACAGACGGCAAGAATTTTCAGAATTTTCCCCCGAACGACTGCCGCCTCTCCGCGCACAATGACGATGTCGCGGATGACCGGCTGCGCAGGTGGTGGATATTGCTGAGCGCGGCTTACCTTTGCGCCAAGCATCAAAAAGTACGCACCGAAGACGAGTAACGGCGCTGACAAAACACAGCCGGATGCGACCATTACAATGATAATGCGGTCGATGACTTTGTCAGGTTCCGAAAGAATCCATCCTTGCAGCGCGGGGCGATAACTTTCAAAACCGAAAATAATTGCGGCTCCCACAATCGTGCCTATGATCACCAGGAGCAAAGCCCGCCGGCGAGCGTTTGGATCGGCTTTCTGGATATCGCTCATAACTAAAACGAAGAGCCCGCGTCTTTCAGGAAATTTAATTCTTCTTCGGTGGATTGCCGGCCCAGGACTTTATTACGGTGCGGAAAACGGCCAAACCTGTCAATAATGGCTTTGTGTTGGATTTCAAACTTTAGGTTGGATTCCAAACCAGATTCCTTGAACAGTTCCAAGGCGGCTTCATGAATTGCAGGCGATTCGCTATGCATAAAAGGCATGTAAAGGAATGCCTTTTGACTTGGGTTCAGAGTTTGATTTGCTTTTGCAGTAATTGCTTCCTGCGCCAAAGCAAGCGCCAAGGGATCGTATGCAAACGACATCGGAGAGCTGCGAAATATATTGCGGGAAAACTGATCCAGCACGATGATTTCAGCGAGCCTGCCCAAGGGAAGATCCCTCCAAGTATAAAGCTCGCATCTTGCCGCCGCCTTATGCAACTCCAGAAACCTGTCAGCTATCAACAGATCAAAATCCCTGTTTTTCTTCCACCAAAATTTCGGCTCAATTTCCTTAAACCAGAAATCTATGATTGCTTTGTAGTGCATATCATAAAATCAGACATCAAGACCGTAACGCGACACCGCATCCTCGTTCCAATCTAAACCGTTGCCAGGAACATTGCGGATATGAATATGTCCGTCCGCCACTTTGAATGGTTCGGCGAGAATTGGATGCGCCCAGTCCTGCCACTCCAGCCAATGAGCCGTCGCTGTGACGCGCATGAGGTGACTTGAAATTTCCGGGTAAAGGTGAGTCGACATTTCTATTCCAGCAGCGTCTGCAATCGCAGCGGCGCGTAGCCAGCCGGTTACCCCGCCAATGCGCATGAGATCCGGCATCACGTAATCGCACGCGCCCGCGGCGATTGCCTGATACATTGCTCGCGGGCCGTAAAAGTTCTCGCCTATCTGGATTGGGGTCGCGGTCTCACGGGCAATCTTGGCATTGCCGTCTAGGTCATCATAGGCGATGGGTTCTTCAATCCAATAGACATCCTCAGAATCGAGCGCTCGGCAGCGTCGCATCGCTTCTCCCAGGCTGAGTCCTTGATTAAAATCGCAGACCAAGATCACGTCATTGCCAACAGCTTTGCGAACATTGCGCAGGGCGGCAATATCTTGGGCTAGCGTTTCTCGCCCAACCCGGACCTTCAGCGCTTTGAAATCACCTTCTGCCAATAGCTCGAGAGCTTCAGCGGCGACTCTGTCCGGGGACATCAAACCGAGACCATTGCTGTTGTAAGCCTTCACTGGCTCGATGGTTCCGCCGAGTAATGTAACCAACGGGACACCGGCCGCCTTGGCGAGGACATCCCAGCATGCCATATCAAAACCCGCGACGGCCATCATCGAAACTCCTTGATAACCGACCAGCCTCAGAGACGCGCGCGCCTTCTGGTAGGTTTGGAAGGGAGCCACCTCCTGGCCCCTCATAAGCTTTGCAATGTCGTATAAAGTTGGAGTGATGTAGGCGACGGATTGCCTGATGTACGGAGCGAGATAGCCGTGGCCGGTTACCCCCTCGTCGGTATAGAGGTCGATGAGGATCAGCGGCCACTCCGCGAACTCGCCGACCTTGGTTGCGACAGGCCGCCCAAGGGGCACAACCACTGCGCGCGCACGGAGGTCTCGAATTGTTAACTTCTCTTTGCTTGCAACCATGGAGCTGCCTCGCTTGTAATAACAATTAGGAACAGAGGCAAAATATTTTTTTGGACATCGGCAATTGACGGAAACCACGGTCATTTCCCCACCAAAATTTCGGCTCAATTTCCTTAACCCAAAAATAAACGATTGCTCCGTAATGCATATTGATGGCATTTAACATTTGAGCTCTCAGGCCCGCTACTTGTAACCCATCCGTACGCGACGGGTTAAACCTAATGGAGCAATTATGTAACGCCATAAATCTTAACCAATTCTGATTGAATCGATTGCAACACACCAACGATTGTTGCGGGAGACAGAGCAACACCAGAAATGTGTACCCACTTCAGGAATGCCACCAGATCACCATCAATCGCAGTGTTGAATGCGGTGTCCAATTCTGTATTTGAAATTGGCCGTCCAGTTTCTCTGTTCGTAACATGACCGATAAACACGTTGCGCACCTTTTTAATATTGCAACGAGTCAACTTTTTTTGGATTTCTCGGGACGGTTGCTTGAAGCCGTTAGGTATTAACCAGCCATACCTATCGTAAAACTCCAAGAATTTGCTCAGGGCCAGAATGAGGTTGGAGACGAACATTCTTCGGACGGCCTTTTCTGTTTCAGGGTGAACAGGCGCGGTCTTTGAGATATCAGTGAATAAGTCGTAAAGCTTATAAGCGGCAATTAAGTCATGGACCAGATATTCAAGTACAGCGCATGCGTCTTTGACATCTTCAGACCGAATTACATGAGACATGCTGGATTCTAACGCGAAATAGTCCGCCGAAAGATTGCCTTATATGTCTACGCGTTGCAAATATCTTAAACATTTGAACCGAGTGCCGGAATAATCCTTGGCAGTTTGGATACTTGGTATCCCCTGTGAGCCGCCAAGTGACCAAGCCAAAGCGGGGGAAGTGAAGCGCGCACTGTATAAGCGCGGAACGCGCGAGTTGCGCAGCGCCCGGTTTGGCTGAGGAACGCGGGGGTAATCGGCGAACCAGGGTCGCGTTTTCTTTGGTGACTTTCTTTTGGCGATATAAAAGAAAGCTACCAACTGCCGGTCTGCCACCGGCGAATTGGAATTTGCCATTCATCCTTTGGCAGGCTCAGGATAGGCCACACCCTCTCCCTCATTGGAGAGGCATAGGTTGAGTAGCGGTTGCGAACTCGGGTTGCGCCTACCATGTCGCGGCTGCCGGCGCGTCATCGGGCTATATGACAATCAAGCGGGCACTTTGTAAACGATGTCGTTTTCGCGCGCGTGATCGATTACTTTAAGGCCGAAATCATCTCCCGGTCTGCATTCGGACACGGATTCGTGTTCGATCTGCATGGACTCGACCTTCTGCCGGAAATCGGTGGTGTGGCCGGTGACATGGATCATGTCGCCCACACAAAGAGTGCCCGAATCCAGCCGCACTACTGCGACCGACAAGTGGCTGTAGTAATGGGTCACGGTCCCGACGCGCTGCTCACCTGGAATGGGAGCGGGCACTCCTGCCGGGGCCTGGGGCGCAAGCGCCGGCCGGGCCTTTGGGGCCAGGCGCGTAGCGGGCTTCTTCTTCGGTGCCGCACGCCTTGCCGCCGGCTTTTTCCTGGGGGCCGCACGCCTTGCCGCCGGCTTTTTCCTTGCAGCCTTTTTAGCGGCCTTTCTTACAACCTTTTTCCGGGAAACAGGTTTTCTCGCCAGCGCCTTTTTGCGCTTTGCCTTTGTTTTCGCTTTCTTTCTGGTAGCCATGGTACCCTCCGTTCAGACCCCTAGTTAGACGTCAATTAGAGGACGCTAATAATCCTAATCGTCCAAGCCGAACATAGCAATCGTCATCCGAAAAACTTCAGAAGCAGCAAATGCGTGGGAAGATAAATAAGCAAGGGGAAGCCGGCCATCAGCAGGCCCAGATAGACGAGTGGCGAGACGAGTTTTTGCGGCTTGTTTCCGAACCCGAACACCCAGTTCACATTTTCCGCAGGGTTTGTGAGCCAGTAGCTTGCGGGAAGCACCACCCAGGCAAGGGAAGTTTGTGCGATCAAGGCCTTTGGCTCGTAACCGAGCCGGGCGACCATCCACACCAGCAAAACCGGGAGGAACACATGGAACAACGAGAGCGCCCTGAGATAGAGCGGCATTTGCGAGTCGAACATGTAGTCGGAGAGCCCGGTTACGCGCTTGCCAGTTAGGAGCTGTCCGAAGTAACTTAGGTTCCAAAGCGCCTCCGGGAGCAGCACCCCAACCGTCATCATGCTTGCCAATAAAGGGCTTTCGATCCAGAGGGCCGCAACCGTGACCAGCAATGCGATGTCGGAAAACCAAAGCAGATTGCCCGGGCTGTACTTAATCAAGTAAACGGCCATCGTTACTGCGACGTAAAGCGTGTAGACAAGCTTAATCCAGAGCGGAATCACAAGCGGTCCCCGCATCTACTGCTTGCGGGCGCGCGCAATAGCGGCTTTAACCTGCGTGGGAGCGGTGCCGCCAACGTGGCTGCGGCTTTTGAGCGATCCTTCCAGGCTGAGAATCGGATAAACGTCATTGCCGACAAGCTTGGAAAACCTTTTAAGATCAATGAGCTTGAGCTGGCTCAATTCGCAACCGCGTTTGGCGGCGTGGCGCACCGCCTTCGCCACCGCTAAATGCGCGTCGCGAAAGGGGAGCCCTTTCCGCACCAGATAATCGGCAAAATCGGTTGCCGTGGCGTGGCCTTGAGATGCGATCCTCCTCATTGCCTCGCGGTTGACCCTGATTCCGGGCAGCATCACGGCGAAAATCGCCAAACTGTTCCTAACCGTGTCTACCGTATCGAACAGCGGCTCCTTGTCTTCCTGGTTGTCCTTGTTATACGCGAGCGGTTGCGCTTTCATCAACGTGAGCAGCGCCACCAGATGCCCATTGACTCTGCCGGTTTTACCGCGCAGGAGCTCGGCCACGTCGGGATTCTTTTTCTGCGGCATGATGGATGATCCTGTACAGAAGCGATCGGCGATCTCCACGAAGCCGAATCCCGGGCTCATCCACAATATCAGCTCTTCGGCAAAACGCGAAAGATGCATCATGATGAGCGCCGCGCAAGCGGTAAACTCAATCGCAAAATCGCGATCCGAAACTGCATCTAGCGAGTTTTCGCAAACTCCGTCGAATTCCAGTTCCTTTGCTACGCGCATGCGGTCTATTGGGTAACCCGTGCCGGCAAGAGCCGCGCTTCCCAACGGCAGCTGATTCAACCGTTTCCGACAATCGCCCAGCCGTTCACAATCGCGCTTCAACATTTCGTAATAGGCCAGCAAGTGATGTCCAAAAGTTACCGGCTGCGCGACTTGCAAATGCGTAAACCCCGGCATTACGGTTGCAGGGTGCTTTTCTGCAAGGTCGACCAATGCGCGCTGCGCCGCCTGGATGAGATTCGATATGTCATCAATTGCCTCGCGCAAATACAGCCGCACATCGGTTGCGACCTGGTCGTTTCTTGAGCGCGCAGTATGCAGCCGCTTGCCGGCATCGCCGATTAAGGCGATGAGGCGGCTTTCGATGTTCATGTGTACGTCTTCCAGCTCCAGGCGCCAGGGAAATTTGTTTGAGGCTATTTCGTCGGCTATTTGCCGCAAGCCTTTTTCGATTGCCGCGAGGTCCTGTGCGCTCAAGACGCCGATAGCCCTCAGCATGCGCGCGTGTGCAACCGACGCACGGATGTCGTATGGTGCAAGCCGTTTGTCGAAATCGACAGAGGCGGTATAGCGTTTTGTCAATTCCGCTACCGGCTCACTGAATCGTCCTGACCGGGTTGTTGAACTCCCGGGCTTGATCTTTTTTGCCATGGATGCCAGCTTGTCAAAAACAGTGCTGTGTGTAACGCTTAGCGCCAGAAATCGATAATGGATGCTACAAAAAGTGGCAAGTATAAATCAAAATGCATATCCAGGCGCTTTGCCGAACTTCCGCAACCTGGGCATTCTGCTGCGGATTTTACTGTTGGTAAATGCTGTGTGCCTGATTGCCGCCGTTGTAAAAAGCACCTCGCTAGAACAAACATTACAGGAATTCACCGCCATAGCAGCACTGGCGGAGCCGATATTGATACTAAGCCTCCTGGTACTGATGGTGGGCGGTCCTTGGCTTAGCAAGCTGCCGTTTTATCGGGGAGCAGGTATTGTGCTGGTGCTGGAACTATGCATAACCACATTGGTGTACCGATTGGGCGGGAATTTTTTCGGGGGCGGGATCGCTCCACTGGAGCGTCTATGGTTCTTCACGCTGCTGATGACAGCGGCGCTGATCGTCTATTTCAACATGCTAAGCCGTCTCCTTTCGCCGGCGCTTGCCGAATCCCGTTTGCAGGCATTGCAGGCGCGCATCCGGCCCCATTTTCTGTTCAACAGCATCAATGCTGTGTTGAGCCTGATTCGAAGCGATACCAAGCGCGCCGAGGTTGCGCTTGAGGATCTCTGCGATTTATTCAGAGTCCTGATGGCGGACAATCGTCAACTCTCGACCTTGGAGCAGGAAGTGGATCTGTGCCGGCGCTATCTGAGTCTCGAGCAGTTGCGTCTCGGCGAGCGGTTGCAGGTCGAGTGGCATATTGATAACATGCCGCGCGATGCCCAGATTCCGCCGCTGGTGCTCCAGCCGCTCTTGGAAAATGCCGTGTATCACGGCATCGAACCGCGAACAGAGCCCGGCGTTATCAACATTAATATATTTCTCCGGAATGACCAGGTGCAAATCGTGCTGCGCAATCCCTACCAACGCGAGGGTACTCATCACGCCGGCAATAAAATGGCGATGGAAAATATCCGCGAGCGCTTGAGCCTGCATTTTGACGTGGAAGCAAGGCTGACTGCCGGGCTGCGGGGGAATTTGTACCAGGTGCAGATCGTCATGCCTTATTTGCGTTCGGAAAAATGACCGGCCCCTTGCGCATCATAATCGCTGACGACGAAACGCCGGCGCGCAACCGGCTGAGAGAGCTGCTGGCCGATTGCGCACCCGCCGTTCCGCACGAGTTGGTCGGGGAAGCCGCAAACGGGCGCGAAGCGGTAGAACTTATGTCGCGAGTGCCCGCGGATCTGCTGTTGCTCGATATCCGCATGCCGGAAATGGACGGCATCGAAGTAGCCCGCCATTTGCTGAGCCTGCCGCAAATGCCTGCTGTCATATTTACCACGGCATATGATCTTTACGCGATTCAGGCTTTTGAAGTGAATGCGGTCGATTATCTGTTGAAACCGGTGCGCAGCGAGCGCCTGCTGGCTGCTTTGCAAAAAGCCAGCCAAATGCGGCCTCCCGGGCAGGAACAATTGCAAAAACTCGCACGCCGGCCACGCACCTGTCTAAGCGTGCAAGAGCGCGGCAAAATCGTCCTCATTCCAATCGGCGAGATCATATTTCTAAAGGCCGAACAAAAATACGTAACGATACGAACCAATGAACGCGAGTACCTTCTTGAAGAATCGTTAACCAACCTGGAGCAAGAATTTGTTGCTAACTTTATACGCATCCACCGCAATTGCCTGGTCGCCAAGAACAGCATTACCGGTTTTGAAAAGGTTGCGGAGGATGGTGGCGACTCGCACTGGGAGGTGGTGCTCAAGGGTGTGCAGGAAAAACTGCCGGTCAGCCGCCGCCAGCAATTCATAGTAAAAGAATTCGCGAAGTAAACGGGGTTGGTCAAGTCCATGCGCTGCCAAGCTCTGGCGCGCGTCATGCTAAAATATGATCGCGAAAAACAGCAGTCTGTTATACGCGCGATCGGCCGGAATACATTTTGAGCAATTCATCGCTTAGCGCAACGCCTGCCAGAATTGTCATCGCTTCGCGCGAGAGCGCGCTCGCACTGTGGCAGGCGCGCTTCATTCAGCACAGACTCAACGCGTTGCACCCGCAGCTTCCCATCAGTATTTCCGGCATGACGAGCCTGGGCGACCGTTTGTCCGATGTTCCTCTCGCCAAAATCGGCGGCAAGGCGCTTTTCGTCAAAGAATTGGAAGAAGCGTTGCAGCAGGGAGCCGCAGACATCGCAGTGCACTCGATGAAAGACGTGCCCATGCGGTTGCCGCCCGGTTTTACCGTGGCGGCGATTACCGAGCGCGAGGATGCGCGCGATGCGTTTGTATCAAACAGCTTTCCGGACCTGGACGCGTTGCCCGAAGGTAGCGTCGTGGGAACATCCAGCCTGCGCCGGGAGAGCCAGCTGCGCGCGCGCTATCCGCACCTCAAGGTGAACTCATTGCGCGGCAACGTCGAGACTCGGCTAAAAAAGCTCGACCAGGGCCAATATGCGGCAATTATCCTAGCGGTCGCCGGATTAAAAAGATTGGGTCTGGAAGGACGCGTGACGGCGTTGTTGACTCTGGACCAAAGCCTGCCTGCGGCCGGTCAAGGCGCGCTGGGAATTGAATGTTTGAGCAAGCGCGAAGACCTTGTGCGGCTGTTGCAGCCGTTGAACCACCATCAAACCTATGTGTGCGTGGTTGCGGAACGAGCGATGAGCAGAATACTTGGCGGCAGTTGCCAGGTGCCGCTCGGGGCGTATGCCCAGCTGCAAGGCCGCGAAATATATTTGCGCGGCTTTATCGGTACGCCCGACGGCAGTCACGTGGTAAGCGCTGAAGTACGAGGTGAAGCGAGTAAAGCGGAGACAGTGGGCGAGGTATTGGCAAAAGCGCTGCGCACCAAAGGTGCAGACAAAATACTCGCGCAACTGGAAGGGCAAGGCACATGATGACTACCGGACCCAGCGCCCCGTCAGCGGCACACCGGCAGGCGTTAACCGGCCGCAATATCGTAGTAACGCGTCCAGAGAAACAGGCCAAAGAACTTGCTGAATTAATCCGGGCCGAAGGAGGCCGCGCGATTCTGTTTCCGGCGGTGGAAATTATTGGCGCCGCGGATCTGCGACCGCTGCGCGATTCAATAGACCGCCTCGAGCAATTCGACATGGCCATATTCGTTAGCGCCAACGCTGTGACCAATGCGATGAGCGCGATCGTCAAACGCCGCACTTTGCCCGAAACGCTGCGAATTGCCGCGATCGGCGCCGCAAGCCGAAATGCATTGCTGCGCTACGGCGTCAAACAAGTGATTCACCCTACTTCGCGCTATGATAGTGAAGCGCTGCTTGATTTGCCGGAGTTGCGCGACGTTGTAGACAAGAACATCGTAATATTCCGCGGCCAGGGCGGGCGCGAATTGCTGGGCGAAATTCTTAGAAAGCGCGGCGCGAGAATCGAGTATGTGGAATGCTACCAGCGGGTGAAACCCAGTGGCGATCCGACGCTGCTAAAGCGGCTGTGGGCGAATAACGAGTTGCACGCAGTCACGGTAACCAGCAGCGAAGGACTGCGCAATTTATTCGAGATGATGGACGCAACGGGTAAGCAAATGCTCAGAGAAATCCCGCTGTTCGTGCCGCATCAGCGCATTGCAGAGGAGGCCCGGAAGCTGGGGCTCGCCGCTGCAGTGGTAACTGACGCGAGTGACGCCGGTCTTGTTAGGGGATTGATTGAATGGTTTTGGAGTAAAACAGGGTAATTAGCCATGACCGATAATTCGCAAACGGATATTCCGGCTGCTCCTGCAAAGTCAGAGAAAAAGCTCAATTTGGCACTCTTGACCTCGCTCGCCGTGGCGGCTCTCTTGGCGTGGCAATGGTTTGACACCCGCGACCAGATTTCAAAATTGCAGCAGGAGTCCGCAAAGCAGCTGGCCGACACCGTTGGCATCATCAAAGACAACCGCGCCATCGTCAAGGACAACCAGGACGCATTGCGCGAAATGCAGGTAAAGCTGGGTTTGTTGGAGAATAAACTCGTAGCATCGCAAAACCAGCAGGTTGCACTGCAAAGCCTGTATCAGCAGCTGTCTCGAAACAGCGACGAATGGGCATTTGCGGAAGTGGAGCAAATGCTGAATATTGCCAGCCAGCAATTACAACTGGCGGGCAATGTTAAAAGTGCGCTGGCCGCCCTGCAAATGGCGGACGCCCGCCTGCAACGCATCGACCGGCCGGAGCTTATTCCGCTGCGCAAGATCATCAACACCGACATCGAGCTCCTTAAGGCAGTGCCCAACGTGGATGCCGTGGCAATAAGTGCGCGCCTTGACCACCTGATATACAGCGTGGACAGCATGCCGCTGGCAATGGATATACGCCCGCAAGCAAAACCATCCGCGGTGGGACCGGAAACTGCGCAAAACGCGTGGCTCAAATTCGCGCGCGAAATCTGGCAGGACATGAAACAGATGGTGCGCATTCAAAATACCGCAGAGCAGGAAATACCATTGCTGACGCCGGATCAGTCGTTTTTCCTGCGCCAGAATCTCAAGCTGCGCCTGTTAAGCGCGAGAGTCGCTTTGCTACTTCACGATGAGACCAGCTTCAAGTCCGACATTGATGCGGCGCAGAAATGGATTTCGCGTTATTTCGACAAGAATTCAGACGCGACTAAGGCCGCAATGGCCAGCCTCAACCAGTTGCAGGAAACCAGCGTTAGCATTGAGATTCCCAATATCTCGGCAAGCTTGGAAGCGGCGCGCAGCTTCACGCTGCATACCGAGAAGGCAGTGCAGTGAAGTTCTTGATCTGGATAGTACTGATCTTTGCCTTGGCCGTGGCTTTGACCGTGACCATCGGCTACGGCAATGGCTATGTGCTGCTGGTCTACTCTACTTATCGCGTCGAACTGTCGCTCAAGCTGGCGCTGCTATTATTGGTTGGCGCGTTTATTATTGCTTACGCACTGATTCGTCTGCTGGCGCAAACGCTGCGCATGCCGGCGCACGTGCGCGAGTACCGTGTGCGCCGACGCCGCGAAAAAGCTCGCGGCAGATTCAATGAAAGCTTGCGCATGTTTTTTGAGGGGCGTTATGCGAAGGCGGAAAAAGCTGCAGCAGCCGCTAACGAAATGGGGGAATCCCCGGCGCTGACTTCGCTGCTGGCGGCCCGCTCGGCGCACGCGCTGAAAGCGTTCGATAAGCGAGACACCTACCTGGACGAGGCCGAAAAGCAAGCGCCCGAGGAAAAAACAGCGCGGATGATGACGCAGGCTGAACTGCTGGTCGACGAACATCGCTACCAGGATGCGCTCGGCGTGCTGGCTGCTTTGAATGAAAGTGGCGGCACAAAGCATGTCGCTGCGCTGCGCTTGGAACTCGAGGCGCAGCAGCGCGTAAAAAACTGGGATCAAGTGCTGAACCTGGTCGGTCAGCTGGAAAAGCGTGGATTCTTCGACGTTGGTCAGGCGCAACAATTACGGTTGTATGCGACGCAGGAAAATCTCAAGCGGCATGCGAACGACATCGCAGAGCTCCAGGAATGCTGGCGCAGAATACCTGCGTCGGACAAGAAACTCGGCGGAGTTGCGGCTGCCGCCGCACGCTCTTTTATTGCCCTAGGTGCCTGCAGCATCGCGCAGGATATCATCGAGAGAAGCTTGGACTCGCAATGGGACAGCGATCTGGTGTACTTGTACTCAGAATGCCTTGGACAGGATACCTTGAAGCAGATTGAACGTGCCGAGACGCGGTTATTTGACCATCCCAATGACGCCCACCTGCTGTTAACGTTGGGCAGACTGTGCGCGTATCAGGAACTTTGGGGCAAGGCGCAAAGCTATCTGGAGGCCAGCATCGGAGTAGAGCCAACCGTCACGGCCCACCGGGAGCTCGCGATGCTGCACGAAAAAATCGGGCAAAACGAGGAAGCCGAAGCCCAATATCGGAAGAGCCTTGATCTGGCTGTGCGCCAGCTGCGGGATATTTCCGGCGGCAGGCGCAGGACGGTCCTTTAATTTTTTGAGACGGCGCCCGGATTCCACGGTACATCTAGGACGACTTGGGATCATTGGAGAAAGTAAACGAGTCGGAATAGAATTCCTCCAGCGTGAGATTGCGCATGGCAGTAAAGTCGCGGCGCGCGGCTTCCACCATGACCGGTGCGCCGCATGCATAAACCTGATAGGCACTCAAATCGCCAAAATCCTCCATTACCGCCTGATGCACCAGTCCGCTGCGCCCCTGCCAGCGGTCTTCCGATGGCGTTTCCGAGAGTACCGGAGTAAATCTAAAATTTTCGTGTTCCCGCTGCCATTGCTGCGGTAAGTGCAGCATGTATAGATCGGTCAGCTTGCGCGCGCCCCAATACAAGATCATCTCACGATGACTTTTCTTGTACAAGGCGTGCTCGATGATGCTCTTAATGGGAGCGAATCCGGTTCCGCTCGCGACAAAAATTATTGGTTTGTCTGAATCCTCGCGCAGAAAAAAGGTGCCTAGCGGGCCTTCGAAGCGCAAGATATCCCGCTCTTTCATTTTGCTGAACACGTAATCGGTGAACGCACCCCCCACGATATTGCGCACGTGCAGTTGCAGACACTCGTCGTCATGCGGTGGATTTGCCATTGAAAAACTCCGGCGCTTGCCTTCCTTCATGAGAATGTCAATGTACTGCCCGGCGAGGAACTGCAAGCGTTCGTTGGAGGGAAGCTTGAGGTAAAGCACCATTACGTCGTCCGCGGGCCGCTCCATTTTTTGCACCCGGCATGGCAGCCTCCTTATCTGTATGTCCTTGACCGCATTGATTTCGCGCGCTTCAATAACCAAATCGGTTTGCGGTTTGGCTTGGCAGAAGAGTGCCATGCCCGCGCGTTTTTCAGCCGCGCTAAGCGCGCTGTCCTGATAGACGCCGTAATCCACCTCGCCCTCGAGAATTCTGCCTTTGCATGAGCCACAGGCGCCGTTGCGGCAGCCGTACGGCAGGCCAAAACTTTGACGCAGCGCCGCTTCGAGTACGCTTTCATCGGGCTCTACCGCAAATACATGGTTGCTGGGTTTAATAGTGACTTGAAATGACATACAAATAACACTTAAGAGCCTCTAACATAATGAGACGGATTTGCGTTGCCGGCCAAAAAGCGATGAATGCGCGACGCGAGGCGCAACTCGGTCGGGACATCGAGTAAGCCGAGCAACAAAGCAGGCGCGCTTTTTGGTCGCAACCCGCGGGGACGGCGCGGATTTCGGCGCACGCCTTTGTCACTCGCCCGCTTATTGGAGAATAACCCAACGGCGCGGCTCGCTTCGCGGCCTGCATCCGAAACCGACGCCGTCGCACTATTCGTTTCATTATGTTAGAGGCTCTGAGGGCGGGGATACCACTGCATTACCGGATACCTTAAACTATTAGAAATGAGGCGGCTGTTGATTATAGGCTGCGGTGATGTCGCGCTGCGCATGGTGCGGAAGCTTCCCGCAGGCTACCGTGTTTATGCGCTTTCCCACTCCCCGCAGCGCTACCCCATATTGCGCGGATACCGCATCACGCCCATCCCCGGCAATCTTGACAACCCGGAAACGCTTGAGATGCTGGGCGGACTGGCGCAAGACGTGGTGCATTTTGCGCCGCCGCCAAGCCAAGGCACGCAAGACACACGCACCGCACATTTGCTTGCGGGGCTGGCAAAGGGAAAAATTTTACCACATCGACTCATCTACATCAGTACCAGTGGCGTGTATGGCGACTGCGACGGTGAAATCGTTCCCGAAACGCGCCCGTTGCGACCGCACACCCTGCGCGCCCAGCGCCGCTTGGATGCCGAACGCCGAGTCCGCGAATGGGGAAGGCGCAACCGTGTTTGTGTAAGCATCCTGCGCGTACCCGGAATCTATGCCAGCGACCGGCTGCCGCTTGAGCGCTTTAAAAACGGCACCCCGGCGTTGCTGCCCGAGCAGGATCCTTACAGCAATCATATTCACGCCGATGACCTGGCGCGCATCGTGATCGCATCGCTGCGATTCGGCAAACCGGGACGGGCGTATAACACCAGCGACGATTCGGAACTCCGAATGGGCGATTACTTCGACTTGGTGGCGGACCGTTTCGGTCTGCCGCGACCGGCGCGGGTTTCTTATGGTGAAATATGCCAAAATATCTCCGAGACGCTATTGTCGTTCATGTCGGAGTCGCGGCGTCTTGTCAACCGGCGCATGAAGCGCGAGTTGCAGGTGAAACTGCGCTACCCGATGGTGATCGATGGACTCGCCGCGGCAGAGCATAAAAGCGCCAGCAAGCTTGCGCAACCGATTTGGGAAACGCGCGATACCGCGCGATGAGAGAACCGCCTTTTACCAATGAAACCGATTATGACACGCAATGTCCTGATATGGCCGGTGCTACTGGCGCTGCTTGCAGGATGCACCGGAACCCCGGCTAAGCCTGCGCTTGAGCAAGTCTCTCTTGACCAGCATCTGCCCCTGCGCCTTGCGGTAGATATGACCCCTGAGGATCTCGCGTTGCAGACGCATCATTTCTACAACGTCTATGGATATTTTGAGACATACCAATGGACTATGGAAGGCAAGCTGGTACAACAGGCAGCGCTGACGGCTTTTGCGCCGCTCGCCAAGCAGGTTTTGCCGCGCAATGAGATGCCGGTGCCGGACCTCATAATCAAAGTTCACGGCAGGAGCGTATACAACCCCATGGCGCAGGTTTGGTACGTCGATGTTACTGCGAAGGGTTATCTGCCAAACGGTGACGAGATTGCTGCATTCCACGCCGAATCGCAAACTGGGGGCGTTACGGCTTTTTTCGAACAGGCGCTTCAAAGCACTTACGTTGCGGCGTTCCAGGACGTTGCGAGAAAGTTCGTGCAGAGTGGCACGTTGAACCTCGCGCTGCGCCAGCGCGCGGCGAACTAAAGCAGTATGCATTGCGCTGCTTCGAACACGCGGTGAAGTCGAATAAAACAACTGCATACGGGTTATCATGACCGAGGACGCAATATTGGTCTTGACCAATTTTCCAAATCGCGACGCGGCATTGGAGCTTGCGCATAAATTGGTCGAAGCGCGGCTTGCGGCCTGCGTTAACGTGATGGCGGAATGCACATCGGTCTACCGCTGGAAGGGCAAGATCGAGACGGCGCAGGAAGTTCCGGTATTTATCAAGACGCTTAAAGCGCATTTTCCGCGCCTTGAGCAAATGGTAAGACAGAGCCATCCCTACGAACTTCCAGAATTAGTCGCTGTCCCTATAAGCGACGGATTGAAGGCATACCTTGACTGGCTCGCTGTCGAGACACATTCGCTGACGATCACCGGCTGAACGTCCACCCTCCCCAAAATGCGCTTGCTGCTACTTTTGCTGATGCTGGTTTCGGCGTTTGCCCGCGCAAACGAACCGGAATTGCTGCAACCCGAGCAAGCGTTTCGGCTGTCGGCGCAGTGGGTGGACGCCAACGATATTAGAGTGCGCTACCGAATTGCTGAAGGCTATTATTTATACCGCAACAGGTTCAAATTCGAGGTGGAGCAAAATGATTTTTCCCTCGGCAAGCCGCAATTGCCCCCCGGCAAGGTACATCAGGATCCGTTTTTCGGTCGCGTTGAGACCTACCGCGGCGATTTGATTATCAATCTGCCCGTGCAGCAAACTGGATCTAACCGGATTCTAACGCTGAAAGCAGTCGCGCAGGGATGCGCCGATGCCGGTGTGTGCTATACGCCGCTTGTGCAGAACGTCAATCTGCAGCTCGGCGCGCAATACATGTCGGTCCCCGAGGGGGTCAACCCGCTTGCAGCTCTGCGAACGCCGCAAATATCTGCGAGCGTCCCGTCGCAAACTATAACCGCAATCGAATCACCGCTTGGCGACGAGTCGGCGCTAGCCGCAAAGCTTTTGCGCGGCGGCAGTTTCTGGCTCATTATTGCGAGCTTCTTCGGCTTTGGCCTGCTGTTGTCACTGACACCATGTGTATTTCCAATGATTCCGATACTTTCCGGAATAATCGTAGGCCAAAAACAACGAATGACCAAAAGGCGCGGCCTGGCACTTTCAGCCTTTTATGTGCTTGGAGTAGCGCTTACCTATGCGATAGCCGGAGTGGCGGCAGGGCTCACCGGCACGCTCATTTCCACCGCTTTGCAGGAACCCTGGGTGCTCATGTCATTTGCTGCTTTGTTCGTGCTACTTGCGCTTTCCATGTTCGGATTTTACGAGCTGCAGTTGCCCGCGTCGTTGCAAACTAGACTTTCCGGTGCGGCATTCAGAATCAAAGGAGGAAATCTGGTCGGGGCGTTCATCATGGGAGGGCTGTCCGCTGTCATAATCGGCCCTTGTGTTGCAGCGCCTCTCGCAGGTGCTTTGCTCTATATCAGCCAGACCCGGGATGTAGTCCTTGGCGGTTCAAGCCTATTTGTTATGGCATTGGGAATGGGAACGCCGCTTATCGCGGTGGGACTTTCTGCGGGGGCGCTTTTGCCCAAGGCCGGACCATGGATGAACACCGTAAAAAAATTTTTCGGCGTGTTGCTGCTGGGCGTCGCCATTTGGCTGGTCTCGTCGCTTATACCCGAGCGCGCACATCTGCTGCTATGGGCATCGTTGGTCATCCTCGGCGCAATCTATCTCGTAGCCGCGCTGCCAGCGAAATCCGCGCACGGCAGATACTGGAAAGGGGCTGGAATCATGGTCTTGACTGTGGCCGCGGTGTTTTTGATCGGAGCTTTTTCCAGCGGACGGGGAATTTTCGGGCCGCTGGCGCGGTTCACCGGTATCGCAACGCCTGTGCCGGCACTCAAATTCCAGCGCGTGGAAAATAACGCGGCACTAAACCAGGCGCTCTCCGAAGCCAAGGGACGATATGCGATGTTCGATTTTTATGCTGACTGGTGCGTCTCCTGCAAGGAAATGGAGTTGTTTACGTTCTCGGACCCGGCGGTACAAGCGCAGCTGAAAAAGGTCAAATTATTGCAGGCGGATGTCACCGCTAACAGCGCGGAGGACGCCGCTATGTTGAAACGCTTCGGCTTGTATGGGCCGCCCGGCATCCTGTTTTTCGATAAGCAGGGCAACGAACTCAAAACGCGTGTGATCGGGTACCAGAACCCCGAGACATTTCTGGCAACGCTTGATTCGGTGATGCGTTAGCGTGGGCAAGCGTGCCTACCTAATCGTTACGCTAGCGCTGCTGGCAATTGCTGCGGGTCTCTATGCCGGCCCTTGGGTTAATGCCCCGGCATGGTTGGTGCCGGCACAAACCAATAGCGCTTCACAAACGCTGTTTGGGTCAACCCTGCGCGACCTCAAGGGGAACGACCAACCGTTTGAACAATGGCGAGGCAAGGTCCTCGTTGTCAACTTTTGGGCCACGTGGTGCCCGCCATGCAAAAAGGAAATCCCGCAATTCATCAAGGTGCAAGAAAAATACCGAAGTCACGGCTTAGTTATTGTCGGTGTGGCGCTGGACAAAAAGGACGCGGTCAGCGCCTATGCGGCGGACATCGGGATCAACTATCCTCTGCTCATAGGCGGCTTCGGAGTCATGGACCTGACCCGGAAGGCGGGAAACAATGCCGGGGCGCTGCCCTTTACGCTGATCATCGACCGCACCGGCAAAATAGTCGCTACCCGTTACGGCGGGTTGACCCTGGATAAGCTCGAGCCCATAATCCGCCCCCTTCTCTAGAAGCCGCCCCTTTTTAACGTGCAGTTTGCGTTAACTTCGCCGATATTCGGCGAAAAGCTGGACTTTTGCTGCGATTTACCGCAAACTTCGACGGCTATGAAAAATATCCTGGTTTTGCACGGTCCTAACCTCAATCTACTTGGGACCCGTGAGCCAGAACAATATGGGCGGGATACGTTGGAAGAGATCAATTCTTTTCTGGCGGAACGCGCCAAACAGGCTGGCGCTAATCTTACCTGCTTTCAGAGCAACGCCGAAAATATCTTGGTTGACCGAATCCAGCGAGCAGGAACCGATCAGGTCGACTTTATCATTATCAATCCCGCAGCTTTTACGCACACAAGCGTGGCCATTCGCGACGCCCTCGCCGCGGTAAAAATACCGTTTATTGAAGTTCACCTATCCAATATCTTTGCCCGCGAAGCATTCCGCCACCATTCTTATTTTTCTGACCTGGCGGAAGGTGTCATCAGCGGACTGGGCGCCAAGGGCTATGAGCTGGCGCTGGAGTTTGCCTTGCAAACCTGAATACCTGAAGGCCCGGCTTTAACCAGCCGGCATGCATTTCAGGGTAACGTGCCAGAGGTTCAGTATGGACTTGAGAAAATTGAAAAAGCTCATAGACCTGGTGGAGGAATCGGGCATTGCTGAACTGGAAATCACCGAAGGCGAGGAAAAGGTCCGCATTAGCAGGACCGGTCAAAGCACGCAGGCTACGGTGACAACCGGCGCGCAAGCCGCAATATCTCAGAGCGTTACCAAGGAAACCGCTTCGGGAACCTTGGCACCCGCGGCGACCGGCCAAACGCCGCCGCCCGCAGAACCTGAAGGACACGTGGTAAAAGCTCCAATGGTTGGCACCTTTTATCGCTCAGCCGCACCCGGCGCTAAACCGTTTGTAGAAGTTGGGCAGACGGTAAACCAGGGCGATACGTTGTGCATCATCGAGGCGATGAAGCTGCTCAACGAGATCGAAGCCGACTGCGGCGGAATGGTTAAGGAAATTCTGGTCGAGAACGGCCAGCCTGTGGAGTACGGAGAGCCGCTGTTTGTCATTGGCTAAAAGCGGCGCCGCAGAGGCGCAAAGCAACTCACTCTGTCCAGGCCGACACCCGATATCGTTCTTAAAATGAATCGTAATGCTATTGGCATTTCTGCGACGAAAAGCAAAATCTCATAATGTTTGAAAAAATACTCATAGCCAACCGCGGGGAAATCGCTTTGCGCATTCAGCGTGCGTGTCGCGAGATGGGTATTAAGACCGTGGCCGTACATTCCGAGGCCGATGCCGAAGCGAAATATGTAAAGCTCGCGGATGAATCTGTATGCATCGGGCCCGCGCCGTCCGATCAAAGCTATCTTAATATTCCGGCGATCATCAGTGCAGCAGAAGTAACTGACGCCGAGGCGATACATCCGGGCTACGGCTTTCTTTCGGAAAACTCCGATTTTGCTGAGCGGGTGGAGAAAAGCGGCTTCGTGTTCATCGGTCCGCGCCCAGAAACTATACGTCTCATGGGAGATAAGGTAAGCGCTAAGGCGGCGATGAAGAAAGCCGGAGTGCCTTGTGTGCCGGGATCAGAAGGAAGTTTGCCGGAAGCACCGGAACAAGTCAGGAAAATCGCCAAGGACGTCGGTTATCCCGTGATTATCAAAGCCGCGGGAGGCGGTGGTGGCCGCGGCATGCGCGTAGTGCATACTGATGCCGCGCTGCTTAATGCGGTAGCCACGACCCGAGCCGAAGCACAACGGGCGTTCGGCAATCCCACCGTGTACATGGAAAAGTACCTGGAAAACCCCCGTCATATCGAAATCCAGGTGTTAGCCGACGAGCACCGCAACGCGATTTTTATGGGCGACCGCGACTGCTCAATGCAGCGCAGGTACCAGAAAATAATAGAGGAAGCACCCGCACCCAACCTGGCCCCGCGACTTCGCGACAAGATCGGCGAGCGCTGCGCCGAGGCATGCCGCAAGATCGGCTACCGCGGCGCCGGGACGTTTGAATTTCTGTTCGATGGGGGGCAGTTTTATTTTATCGAGATGAATACACGGTTGCAGGTCGAACACACCGTTACGGAAATGATTACGGGAGTAGATATCGTACAGGAACAAATCCGCGTCGCAGCCGGAGTGCGGCTTCGCCTCAGGCAGAAAGATGTTGTGATTCGCGGGCACGCTATCGAGTGCCGCATCAACGCGGAGGACCCGTACACCTTCGCACCTTCTCCGGGCCGCATCACGTCGTACCACACTCCAGGTGGCCCTGGTATTCGGGTTGATTCGCACGCCTATCACAACTATTTTGTGCCGCCAAATTACGATTCGCTGATCGGCAAATTGATTGCGTATGGCGATACCCGCCAGCAGGCAATCGCGCGCATGCGCATCGCTCTATCGGAAATGGTGGTGGAAGGCATCAAGACCAATATTCCGCTGCACCAGGAACTCATGGTCGATGCCGCTTTTCTGCGCGGGCTGACCAGTATTCATTATCTCGAACAGAAACTTGCCAGCTACAACAAAGAACCGATGAAACTGCGTCTCTGACGGCCCCGAATTCCAGGTATTGCAAGATTACGAATAAGCGGATTTATGCACTTAATTTGTCGCAATCCCGCGCCTAACAATTCCGAAAAAACCTGATAGTGGCCTAAAATGGGGCTATAGTTCAGTCGCTAGCCAATATGCAGTTCTTGAAATCCTCGATTTATGAGTTGGCGTTCGCTTAATGTAGAAACCGACATTCTGCACGCCGAGGCGTTGAGCGAAGCGTTGCTGCAATTGGGCGCGCTCTCAGTAGACATTGCCGATGCCAGCGCGGGCGCAGAACGCGAACCGCCGCAGTTTGGTGCGCCCGGCGGCCCACCGACTGCCGCGAGGCAGCCAAGCCGGGTGAGCGGCTTGTTTCCCGCGCACGCGGATATCTCCAGCATCGTAAAAGATGCTTCGATTGCGCTTCACCTGCCGGCTGGACGGTACACAATCACGGAGGTCGGCGAACAGGATTGGGTCCGCTTGTCGCAGGCGCAATTTACGCCGCTGAAAATATCACCCCGGCTTTGGATCGTACCGAGCTGGCACATGCCCCCCGATCCCGACGCTGTAAATATCCGTCTTGACCCCGGACTTGCCTTTGGCACCGGCAGTCATCCGTCGACGCGTTTGTGCCTGCGCTGGTTGGACGAAAATATCATCGGTGGGGAAACAGTGCTTGATTATGGTTGCGGATCGGGAATACTCGCCATCGCAGCCGTGAAACTCGGGGCCGGCCGAGCTTTCGGTGTGGACAGTGATCCACAAGCGGTGCTCGCGAGTCAGGCGAATTCCGAGAAAAATGGAGTGCAGGCCGAATATTACTGCGCGCAGGCCGCGCCTCCAATCCATGCTAATGTGGTGCTCGCGAATATTCTCGCGGATCCGCTGAAACTACTCGCTCCGCTCCTTGCAGAGGCTACATGCGCGGGCGGGACATTGGTGTTATCCGGTATTCTCGCAGCCCAGGCGCATGATGTAGAGCATGCCTATCGCGACTGGTTTGATTTTTACGAGCGGCCGGAGGAGCAAGGCTGGGTGCGTTTAAGCGCAAAAAAGAGGTTCTTGCCATGAGCATGGTGACTTCCTGTCCCAGATGTCATACAACCTTCCGCATAAAAGATGAGGAACTCGGGGCCACCCGGGGACAAGTGCGGTGCGGCCAGTGCTCTGCGATTTTCAGCGCTTTTGATACCCTCGCCACGTTGGACGACCCGTTGGAAGAAACCGGACGTTCTAATCCTCCGATTGAGGGCGGCGCAACGGCGGAGGCGCCGAGATCGCAGACAAAGGTAAGTTCAACGTCGGAGCCCTCCGCAAAGCCGCTCAGTTTTATCGACATGGCCGGTGAAAAGGCAGCGCGAAAAAATGGCCGCACATGGCTCTGGTTCATTGCGGCGCTGATGATGTTGATATTGCTCGCCGCGCAAGTAACATATAACTTCCGCGCACAGATTGCTGCTTACTACCCGGAGTTAAAACCCTACTTGCAGCGCTCCTGCGAGTTTTTGCAATGTACGGTGGGCTTGCCGAAATTTTCCGACCTTTTAACTATTGAATCTTCAGACTTGCAGGCCGATCCCGATCGCCCGAACCTGATCGTGCTCACGGCCTTATTGCGCAACCGCGCACTATTTGGTCAGGCCTATCCTGCGCTGGAAATTACGTTCACCGATACTCAAGACCAGATGGTAGCGCGACGCGCGTTCACCGCTGCGGAATATCTCGGAGGCAAAGCGGTTCCGAAGGACGGAATGCCGGCCAACAGCGAATTTGGAATCAAGCTATATATAGACAGCGACGATCTCAAACCCGCAGGATACCGCTTGTTGCTGTTTTACCCCTGATTTGAACGCTAGGGACGGGTTTGGTCCCACGCGCTGAAGTGATAGCAGTTTACTGCGAGTCCCGCTGGGCATAAAAAACGGCCAGAAACTGTGTGCAGCGCGAATGTTCAGAACATACCGCGTAATTCCGCGGCAGGTTACGGACCGCTAATGCGGTGGAGCGCCAAAAAAAACTGACGGAAGCAGGAATATCTAATTCATTGCGGGCATTGGTTGCGCGCCCGTAATGTGCAAGGCATACTTAAAATTAATTGATTACCTTAGGAGTACTCGCCATGGCAAAAGTCACCCTCGCAGGAAATCCAATCAACGTAGCAGGCACCTTCCCAAAAGTCGGGCAAAAAGCCCCGGAATTCAGATTGGTAAATAAAGACCTGAAAGACGTGAGTCTGAAAGATTTCGTTGGCAAGCGCAAAGTGCTCAATATTGTGCCGAGCCTCGATACGCCCACTTGCGCCACGTCCACGCGCCGCTTCAACGAAGAGGCAAGCAAGCTCAAAAACACCGTAGTTCTGGTGATATCCGCCGACTTGCCCTTTGCGCAGTCGCGGTTTTGCGGCGCCGAAGGTTTGAATAATGTCATTACGCTTTCCACCATGCGTGGCGCGGAGTTTATGAAAAATTACGGCGTGGCTATTACCGATCCGCCACTGGCGGGAGTCACAGCACGCGCCGTGGTGGTGCTGGATGCCGATGACAAAGTGCTGTACACCGAAATGGTGCCTGAGATCAAAAACGAGCCAAATTACAGAGCGGCTTTAGCTGCACTTGCATAAAAAGCTCAATGCGGCAAAGTATCAATAGAGGTCCGTTAGGCTGGCAGCCGGTGCAACGCTGACCGAAGAAAAATGAAAGGCCACGAGAACTCTCACGAAAGCAAGACCGGCTTAATGCGCATTTGGAGCGCATTTCTTTACGCTTTAGACGGCGTATCTGCCGCAATAAGACAAGAAACTGCATTTCGGCAGGAAATTGTGCTGGCTGCAATTTTGATACCAACAGCGCTGCTGCTTCCAGCAAACGGTAACGGCAAGGCGCTTATGCTGGCGAGCGTATTACTGGTATTGATTGTCGAACTCATCAATTCCGCAATTGAAACGGTCGTGGACCGGATTTCTCCCGAGTATCACCCTTTGAGTAAGCGCGCCAAGGACTTTGCCAGTGCTGCGGTTCTCCTCAGCCTGGTAAACGTCCCAGTGGTTTGGGTGCTGGTTTTGTTTGTCTAGATTCTGCCCTGTGATTTTTATAAAGTTGTGAGGCGAGCGTGGGTACGCTGATTTGCGGGTCAATTGCTTACGATACCATCATGGTGTTCAAGGATTACTTCAAAAATCACATATTGCCCGAGCAGATTCATATTCTCAATGTGGCGTTTCTTGTGCCCGATATGCGCCGCGAGTTCGGCGGCTGTGCCGGGAACATCGCTTATACCTTACGGCTGCTGGGCGGAGACCCGTTCATCATGGCGACCGTAGGCGTGGATTATCAGCCGTATTCATACCGGCTGGATAAGTTAAGTCTTTCGCGAAAATACATCCGCGAAGTGCCCGACACTTTTACGGCACAAGCATTTATTACTACCGATCTGGACGATAACCAAATTACCGCGTTTCATCCGGGAGCGATGAATTACTCTCATTACAACCATATTAATGACGCTGACGGCGTGAATCTTGGCATCATATCGCCCGATGGGCGCGAAGGCATGCTGCAACACGCCAGAGAATTTCATGAGCGGGGAATCCCGTTCGTATTTGATCCCGGGCAGGGACTTCCGATGTTCAGCGGCGAGGAATTACTGAATTTTCTGCAGCAGGCGCACTTTGTCGCGCTCAATGATTACGAAGCGCAACTTTTGCAGAATAAAACCGGCAAAAAAGTTGAAGAACTCGCAAAACTTGTGAAGGCCTTGGTTGTCACATTTGGTGCGCGTGGATCCGTAATCTATGCCGGTGGTAAACGAACGGACATCCCATGCGTTACGGCTGAAGCTGTAGTGGATCCGACCGGGTGCGGTGATGCTTACCGTGCCGGATTGTTGTACGGCATCTCGCAAGGCATGGACTGGTGGACAACCGGGCGGCTCGCCTCGCTCATGGGTGCAATAAAGGTCGCGCGCCGCGGCGGCCAGAACCATGACTTCAGCCGCGCTGAAATCCGCGATCGCTACCACCGGCACTTTGGAACACATATCTGGTAGAGGCAGGAGGACATCGTGAAAAGCTCCTCATCGTTGATAGGCTTGCTCGCCGCGAGTTTGATTCTCGGCGGTTGTGCGTCAAGCATGTCAGGTAGCGCGTATACGCGCAGTCAGGCACGCAAAGAGGAAACGGTCAGACATGGCACCGTGCAAAGCGTGCGTGCGGTGACGATTGAAGGCACCAAGACCCCGATCGGCGCGTTGGCGGGAGCAGGAGTAGGCGGTATCGCCGGCAGCACGATTGGACATAATTCCGGCAGCGCAATTGCAGCGATAATCGGTGGTGTGGCGGGCGGACTTGCAGGGGCCGCAGCCGAAGAAGCGATAACGCGTGAGCCGGGGCTGGAAATCATTGTCCGGCTTGACAACGGCAATACTGTTGCGATTACTCAGAAGGCGGATCAAAATTTTCGACCTGGCGAGCGGGTGTACGTGATTTCCGGCGGCGGTGCCGCGCGTGTTGCACCTGTAGTTGATTAGTTTTGCTGGCGAAGGCCCGGCGTTTACGTACGCCTGTAGAGGCCTAACTTGGTAAGCGCAAACAATTCAATAAGTGGAAATAAATGACTCGAAATCAGGCCTCTTATCCGACGCGCGTCTACCGCATATTTCGGTTGTTTTTCCATCTGGTCTACGCGGTGCTGGCCGTTGCTTGCTTCCAGCCTAATTGCAGCAAAGCGCGCTGGATGTTCTTTGTCAGGCGCTGGTCCTTGACACTGCTGAATATTCTTAACGTGCGGCTCAACGTGAAAGGGGCCCACCCGGAAACCACGCCCGCCAATTCCATTCTGGCGCCCAATCATGTTTCATGGTTGGACATCTTTATGCTATACGCACTGTATTACACGCATTTTGTCGCTAAGATTGAGGTACGCGCTTGGCCGGTAATCGGCTGGCTATGCAGCAATGTCGGTACCCTGTTTATCGAGCGGATGAGACGCCGCGATACCGCACGCATCAACCAGATTATCAACCAAGCGCTGCGTAGCGGTGATTGCGTTACGATTTTCCCTGAAGGCACGACCAGCGACGGCACCTGTATTAAGGCGTTCCATTCTTCGCTATTGGAACCGGCGGTAATGTTGCACAGCACGCTATACCCAGTGGCGCTTCGATATTGCGACCGCGACGGCGGTCCCAATACCGAGGTGGCATATGCCGGCGAAACGACTCTTTTGGAGTCGCTATTGAACATTCTCGCGCAGCAGGAGATCGATGCAGAATTGATATTTCTCGCACCGATTTCCGCGCAGGGAAAAAACCGCAGGGAGCTTGCGCGTGCCGCCGAGACTGCTATTGCGGGTTGTCTGAGCCTTTCTGTTCGCCGCAGGAAACCTGGAATACCCGGCGGTTTTCCAGAGACACTGCCGACAGATTTCCTCCCCACAGACAGCCCGTATCCAGCGCCACAAGATTATCCCGAAGTAAAAGACCCAGCGCTGACCAGTGTCCGCAAATAATCGTCGCGTCGCGGTTTAACCGTCCGGGCAGTTCGAACCATGGCAGGTAGCCGCGCGGCGCATTTTCAGGCTTTCCCTTGTGAGCAAATTCCATTACGCCGTCTTCCGAGCAAACGCGCAGACGCGTCATGGCATTGATAATTACCCGCAAGCGGTCTATGCCATGTAAATCGTCGCTCCATCGAAGCGGATGGTTGCCGTACATGCGCGCCAACAAGTCGCGGTAATTCTCTGCCTGCAGCGCCTGTTCCACTTCGCGCGCCAGCGCCAGCGCTTTTTCCACGGACCACGATGGCAATAAGCCTGCGTGCACCATGGCGAAACTGTCGCGCGCGTACATCAAGCGCTGCCTGCGCAACCAATCCAGCAGTTCCTTGCGATCCGGTGCCGCCAGCACTTCTTGCAAAGTGTCATTCTTGCGCGGCTTGGCCGAACCTTCGGCCACCATCAGCAAATGCAAATCGTGATTGCCGAGCACCGTAATGGCTTGCTCGCCAAGTTTTTTCACAAAGCGCAACGTGGATAGCGAATCCGGCCCGCGATTGACCAAATCGCCGACAAACCACAGTTGATCGCGCGCGGCATCGAAAGAAATCTTATCGAGCAGCCGCTGCAATTCAACGAAACAGCCTTGAACGTCCCCGATCGCGTAAGTTGTCATTTCTTGGGATTACAGCATAAAAAATAAAAAAAGCGCAGCTTTAATTCTGCGCCTTTCTCATGCCTTGGATGGATCTATTTCGATTGGCTGACCATATAATCGACAGCGGCTTTCACATCAGCATCGGAAAGTGCGGGATTGCCGCCTTTTGGCGGCATCGCATTTTTGCCATGAATCGCGCTGTTATACAGATTTTCGATACCCGTTTTAATCCGCGGCTTCCACGCCGCTTTATCGCCGAACTTTGGCGCATTAGCCGCGCCGGGAACATGGCACACTGCGCAAGTCGTTTCAAATACCGTCTTGCCCGTGCTGCCCATTGCGGCCGCCGCTGCAAGCGGAGGCGCCTGTTCTTTGATTTTTACACCCGACTGCCGCGCCATATATTCCAGGGCTGCCTGCACTTCGCGATCGGAAAGTGCGGGATTGCCGCCGCGCGGGGGCATTTGGCGGATGCCGTCGATGTCATGTTTTAGAAGCGCGGCCTCGCCTATCTTGAAGCGTTCGGTCCAGGCTTTCTTATCGCCGATTTTCGGGGCATTCAATACGCCAGCCGTGTGGCACGCGCCACAAACTTCCTTGACCACCTCTTCACCAGTTTTTTCCTGTTTCTCGGCACTGGGGCCGGTTGCAATCGTTACTTCACCTACCGGTTTCAAACGCTGCGCCACTTCCTCAGGAGACATCCCAGGGGAATTTTTACCGCTCTCGCCCATGCTGTCCACCGCCAATTGGGATAACAGCACAACGGTAATGACCGGAACCAGGAACCCGCCCATTATTATTAGTATCATTCGCTTCGCAAGCTTTTTTGCGGCTTCGCGCTCAGGGTCCATGACGGATTCCGATCTATGAATGGAATGAAAAAAGAAAAAATTATAGCGGGAATTCTTGGGCTGTCATAGGCGCATCCTTGAGAAAAACGCTAAACTGGAAAGCGCAAATATCGGAAAAACCGCGCCCTTAGCTCAGTGGATAGAGTGTTGGCCTCCGAAGCCAAAGGTCACTGGTTCGAATCCAGTAGGGCGCGCCAGATTTCTCAAGACGTTAAGCATTGCGCCGTGCTTTTTGATTTTCTCCTGTGACGGTGTGCATCGCCACCGCGTTGCGTGCCGCGACATCTGCTAAGTACTCCGGCGCTACGCGCCGGCTAGCGCTGGTACTACCAGGCTATCACTACCGCAACGCCACCCACGGTCATTAGAAGCGCAGCCCATAGGAGATCCAGATTGAGCCAGGCCCGCTGCAAAAGCCTAAGGCCGAAGTAACGGTAAACCAGCCACGCGATCAGGCCGGCGGTGAGCAGCATCGCCAGCGTGTGGATCACCGCCACCAGCGACGTAGAAATGACGCCGCTACGAATGAGCTGCGCCATCGCGGCATGGCCGAAAGAGGCAGGGTGCGATGCCCGGCATAATTCTAAATACATCGGCGCAAGCATCAACCCGGCGCCGTGAGCGGTCGCCATGAGAAATGACCAGAACACAAGGTGCGACGGTCCAATCCGTGCGAGGAAACGCGGATGTCTGCGACTTAGGAACTTGTATACGCCAAATCCAATGAGTAGAAACCCGGCAGCCAGACCGATTCCCCGCGTCCGTTCGAAATAAGCATTCAGCAGCGCGAATGGCAAAAGCGCCACTGCCATTGCAAGAAAATGGCCGATTGCGATTGGCGGTAGCGCCGAGAACACTGCGCCGGCTCGCTTTTCCTGCATGCCGTTGGAGACGGCGAACAACCAGCCCATCGCAGGATTGATGCCGTGGTAGCAACCGAGAGCGACGATCACCAACCAAGCGCCCGGGTGCTGAGCCAGGCTCTGCGCCAGGCTGCCCACTTCAGGTTAAGCGGACGGAAAGCAAAACGAGTCGGTCGAGCAGTCACCGCCTTCCAGGCGGGTTTGGTGGGAGCGATAACCGCGTTCGAACTCGACGAAGAAATCTCGATCCAACTGCATCCCGCCACCCGGCTGGACTTTCGCCATTACTTGCACGCCGGGTACTCCATCAGGATAGAACTGATCATCCCAAGTGCTGTACAGGGAATTCGTAAAGTACACGCGCCGGCCGTCACGACTGATCTCAACCATCTGGGGCCCGCCGCCGAAAGGCTTGCCGCTGGAATGCACAGTGCGATTAACGATCCCTCCGACTTTCACAGAACCTGCAAGTTTAGGGCTCATCGGATCAGTGACATCATACTGTCGCAGTTCCCCGGTTCCCCAGCAGGCCACATAGAGAAACCGGTCATCGAGCGAGAGATCGATGTCGGTTATTAGCGGCGGAACCGCCTTGAATGCTTTGAGTAAATCGGGAAGTTTCGCCGGATCGGCGGGCTGTGGCGGAATGACTGCGGTCTTCTTCGCCTTGAACTGACCGTTCTCTCGATACCAGGTCCAGATTGATCCTTCCAGATTGGTCGTATCCACCACCACGCCAAGAAAACCGTAATCCTTGGTAGGCTCATGGGCCGGCCTTACTTCCAGAGCCATCTGGTGGTTGGCCCCCAAGTCTACGGTCTGCGTGTGTCGTCGGCCACGCAAATCCCAAAAATGAAGGCGGTGCCCATAGCGATTATTAATAAGATCCCCTGCAACAATGCCGTTCTCGAACTGGGGCGGCAATCCCCATTCACTCGAGACCAGATAGCCGTGGGGTATGTTCCACCAGAAATCATAGCTCAAGCGCTGAGGTCCGCGTTCCAGCTCCCAGCGACCCAAAATCTCAAAGTTTTCGCAGTCCATGAGAAACACGCCTGGAACGCCTTGCGTGCCGTCAGCCCCGCCAGCTCCTAGAGTGCTGATATAGATTCCCTCCGGGCCGCAGTGCACCGTGTGCGGACGAGAGTAACCTGTCTTTTTGATGACCTCGTCGGGCTCGATGACCTTGACGATCTTCGCCTTGGCCGGATTCGGCTTGGTGTCAATAACGTAGATCCGCGAAGACCGTATTCCCGGGACGATGAGGTAGCGCCGCTCAGTAAAGGGGTGGGCGCTTAGAGGGCAGAGCATGGAGCTGCAGGCGTTCCAGCCGAAGTGATGCAGCTCATCGCCGATGTGGGTAAGCTCTACCTTATGGATGATGCGGCCGTAGCTCTTCGAGCCGGGTGCGACATCGACAACTGCCAAGGCATCCGGTTTGGACTTGTCCGGACACAGCAGCGCCACATACGCATAGCGTTCTGCAGGCGCTTCTATGGCGAGCTTCGGTGAAGGATAAAAGCTGGGGTCACAGCGCAATTGTTCCGGCATGGTTACCCTCCTTCAATGTACAAGAAAAAAGATGACAGCCCCTGACACTATACCGCAGGCTACCCTCCCTTTGTCCACCCTGAGAGAACGTGCACGAGCATCCATACAGGTCAGGGGTATGCGGCTTAGTTTCAACAGAGCGCTAATGCACGCGGAGATCAACTGTTACGCGGCATCCCATTTTTCGGGACGAAAACATATAAACATTTCAACTCGCTTTGATAGAATTGCTCATAGACAACGCTACGACCAATTACGCTGTGCCTGGCCTTGTTATGCACCTATCCTCTGATCAAACGACTGATTTCGCAGCGTCGGTGAGTTGTGTGGAACTGAAACCGGGCGAACTGAATCTTTCGCGGAGCTTGGGCTGAATCCTTATTTGCCATGAAGACTGCTCTCGCACCGGTTCATCGAATCGAACTTCACGTACGCGATGTTGCACAGCTGTTCAATTCAATGGACCCGACGCCTTTTCTTCATAAGGATCTCGATCCCGAGGCCGAGGAATTCATTGAGAGCTGGGCACTGGAGTTCCCTTCCAAGAGCCGAATCCATATCGTTATTCACCTGGAGCAACTTCCGGCTGAAGGTGATACCGGCGTTCTGGTTAGCGAGGCAATCCACAATTATTATGATTACAAAGTGGGACTTGCCCTCAGGGGGCTTCGCAGGCTGTTGCGCGAGGGACGAAAAAGTCTCGTGATCGGGCTTAGCTTTCTCGCGCTATGCCTTGTGGCGGCCAATGCCATTGAGAGATTAGCGACGGGGACTTTTCTCACTATTATGCGCGAAAGCCTGACAATCGGAGGCTGGGTGGCGATGTGGCGTCCAATGCAAATTTTTCTTTATGATTGGTGGCCGGTCACGCGGCGAATTCGCTTTTACCGGAGTCTAAGCCGCGCCCAAGTTCACATCGTGCACGGTAAATAGCGGCAGAATGAAGTTGCTCAAGCGGCGATCAAGACCTTCGGTGAAGCTATGGCCGCGGAGTCTCAATACCAAACGTCGCTGTTGCGAACCGCTTGTTGTGTAACTAATAGAGCTTCATTCCGGTTAAAGCAAGTTCTTTAGAATGGGCGTCAAGACCCGGAAAACATCTAGGTTACGCTTGTTCAAGAAAAGCGGCACCCGCACGGCGCTTGGCAATTAACCGACAAATCAATGGCCCTCGTTTAAATTCAATAATGGGCCAGATTGACACGCACTTAGTTCCGTATTATTGGCAAGCACGCGCGACCACCCGGTACCTCGACCACTTCCACCGGCACGCCGTACAAGCTTTCCAGATGCGATGCCGTGATCACCTCGTGCGGTTTCCCGCTTCCAATAACGTGCCCTTCGCGCAGCATCATTACGCGTTGGGCGCAAACAAAAGCCTCGTCCGGGTGGTGGGTTGAGAACACGATCCCAATGCCGCTACTTGCAATGCGCGACAGCATCGCCAGCACTCGAGCGCGGTTGCCGAAGTCCAAGCTCGCAGTCGGTTCATCGAGGACGATAAGATTCGCTCCCTGCGCCAGGGCACGCGCAATCAACGTGAGCTGGCGCTCGCCTCCGCTGATGCGCGTATAGATGCTGTGTGTCAAATGCGTAAGCCCGAGTATTGCGATGGCATCATGCGCTTTTTCCCGATCTTGCGCCGAAGGACTTGCGAATAGTCCGACATGTGCGGTGCGCCCCATAAGCACGATTTCCTCAACGGTAAAAGCAAACGTGTCCTCGTGGGCCTGCGGTACGTAAGCCAGCGCCTGCGCAAGCTGGGCACGGGGCCAGTCGGCGAGCTCTTTCCCGTCCAGCAGGACCCGGCCCCCCTTTGCGCGCAAAAGGCCCAACAGAGTGCGGAACAGAGTGGTCTTGCCGCTGCCGTTGGGTCCGAGCACGCATAGCGAGTCGCCGGAGCTGAGCGAAAGGCTGAGCCCGCTGCCTATCGCGCGCTTCGGGTATCCGTAAGTCAAATTTTCCGCGATCAGCCGCATTTATTAGCGCCACCCCCTGCGCGCAGTAGACAGTATCCAGATAAAGAACGGGGTGCCGATCAACGCCGTAAGCACGCCTGGAGGGATCTCGATATCCGCGGCAGTGCGCGCGAGCGTATCCACGCCGAGCATGAAAGCCGCGCCCAAGAGCAGCGACATTGGCAAAGCCTTGGCGAAATCTGGACCCACCAGCATGCGCGCAATATGCGGCATGAGCAGTCCGATCCAGCCGATAATTCCGGCAATGGCCACGCTGGCCGCTGTCATCAATGTTGCGCTAAAAATCACGATGAGACGCGTGGCGGTAAGGTTAACGCCCAGGGCCTGCGCTTCGTCATCGGACAGGGAAAGCAAGTTTATGCGCCAACGCAGCAGATACAGTGGAATCAATCCCAGTGCAATCAGCGGCGCGGCCACGACGAGATCGGAGGACGCAATTGACGCGAGACTTCCCATCAGCCAGAAGGTAATGGCGGGCAGCTGATTGTAGGGATCTGCGAGATATTTAAGCAGCGCGATGAAGCTGCCAAGCAGCGTGCCGATTACCACGCCGGTCAAGATCAGCGTAACGAGTGGGTCGTGACCGCGCACCGCGGAACCAACTGCATATACAAGTCCCACCGCAATCAAGCCGCCCATAAACGCGAATAACTGGATCATGACTATATTCTTCGAAAGAAAGATCCCCAGCACGGCACCGAGGGCCGCGCCGGACGACACACCGAGAATATCGGGAGAGACCAGCGGGTTTTTGAACATGCCTTGGTATGAGGAACCGGCGGCCGCGAGCCCCGCTCCCACGAGCAATGCGGCGCCAATGCGCGGCGCGCGGATTTCCCACATGACTGCTTCGGCATTGACCGGCAAATGGACGGGAACGCCAAATAGCTTTGCCGCCACCGCGGCAAGCACATCGGCAGAGGACAGCGGAAACTTCCCGAGCCAGAACGCGAGTAATACCAAAGCAAGTGTCAGGCCCAATGCGCCGCAATAAAGCCGAGCGAAGTTGCGCGACCCAGAGATCATTCCGCGTTTCCCGGGTTCAGCAATGCTTCGACTTCTTTGCTGCTGGGCGCGCGATGATAGAACAGGCGGTAGAAAGTCCTTACTTTTGGCTCGAGGTCGTCTTTAAAAATGTCCGGGTACAGAATTTTGGCCAGCCACTGAGCGCCGATCAATCGATTGGGACCGGGTGGAAAATCAAACCAGCCGAAAGGAAGATCCGGAGAAAGATATACTCGTTTCGCGCCCACCGCCGCTAGCGCCCGCCAGCGTGGATCTTGGTGCACGGTAAACCGGTAAAACACCTCGTCCGTGGTGACGATAATGTCGGGATTCCACGCCAATACCTGCTCGAACGATACCTTGGTTAGGCCGCTCGAAATTTTGCTTTTACCGGCGACATTTTCCGCATTGAGGAGATCCAGCACTTCGACGTTAATCGAGCCATCAAGCGCGGTAGTTAGACCATTGGCGCCACGTGCGTAGTAAACTCGCGGCCGCTTCGCGGTCGCTACCTTCGCGATTTTCGCGTGCAGTTCCGCAAGGGTCCGGTCCACGTAATTGGCCAGAGCATCGCCTCGTGCTTTTTCGCCCAAGGCCACACCCAGCGCGCGAAACGATTTCGCTGTTTGCGCGAGCCTGCCGTCGAACAAGAGATAGGGTATTCCTGTCTGCGTTTCCACTTTCTGAGCCAGCGAAATATAGGTCTCGGACGTGGAGCCGGCATCGACAATCACATCGGGTTTCGCGGCAAGAACCTGTTCCAGATTGGCAGTGTTACCGCGGCCGGTTAGCCGGCCGACCTCAGGCAATTTCGCGTATTTCTGCGGCAGATACACCGCTTCATCCGTATGCATTGCGCGCGTCCATCCGATGAGTTTTTCCGGCGCGATTGCAAACACAAATACGGAGGCAGGCGGGCCTGCTGCATAAACCCTTTTTACAATTGCTGGCAACGCCAACTCGCGTCCGGTCGAGTCGGTAACTATCCGATCGGCGGCAACGCAAGTCGAGCCAAACGCGGCAAGAAAAATAAAAACGGCGAGCCGTGTTGTCGTCAGCTGCATGTAAAGTAAAACACGTCCGGATTGAGCTGATCAGCCGTTCAACGAGATCACCGAAGACTGTAGCACGCTGCTCCCGGCATTAAAAGTAGCTGGAAATATCTATACCGCGAGTCTGCCGGAAATGAACGGAACGAGCGACCACGAAAACTACAAATATGCGAGCCAGTACATGTTTTGAGTACGGCAGGTCAAAAAAAGCCCTTTGCCTACCCTAATGCTGCAGACAGAACTTCACTCCTGGAATTAAGCCATTTCAGAACTACAGGCCGAGGCTATTATCCGGGACAGATGCAACGCCTGATTTGCGCGCCGCGTTCACCGCGTAACGCCTCGCCCGAAGCTCGAGGTAATGTGCGAAACCGAAATATCCCTGCTGCTCGAGTTCCCGGGCAAGCTTAACTGCTTCGTTCTGTTTGCAGCGAAGTCCAAATGCCTTGCGCGCGTTTGCCAGAAATTGCTCTAGCCATACGTCCTGTTGCGGTCGACCGACTAAATGCTCGTTCGCCATTTGTACCTGTCTCAAGCCCTCGACCGCAACTGACCTGTCAAAATCATCTACGCTGCGCTCCATGCCCAGTGTCCCCCATCGAGATTTGGTAATCTGCGGGCCCTAGTTTGAGGGCGGAATAAGAAAATTTGATGACTGTTTTTTTGAGTTTTTGTTAACTGCTGCGAATGAAAGATCGCAACAGCACGCGGGCTGATTAAAGCTATTTGCCGCTAATATCTATACCGGAACAGGCGTGGCGTCCAGCGTGACGTTCCGAACTATGGCAAGCACCGCGCTGGCGGAAAGCGAATGACAAAGCTGCTCCCTTTTCCAGGCGTACTGTTAATGGAAAGCTCCGCCTGGTGTCGCAGGACCACATGCTTCACGATCGCGAGGCCGAGCCCGGTGCCGCCGGTGTTGCGCGAACGGCCGCGGTCTACACGGTAAAAACGCTCGGTAATGCGCGGAATGTCTTCAGGCGCAATCCCGATTCCGGTATCGCGCACTTCGAACTCTTCTCGATCACCCGTGTTATGCCAGCTCAGAGTTATAGTGCCGCCGTGCGGCGTGTAGCGCACCGCGTTGCTCGCCAGGTTGCCGAATGCACTGGCGAGCTCGCTTTCGCTACCCAGGATTTTGCTGGTGGAATTAATTTGCAGCTTGATCTGTTGAGTTCCTGCGCTTAATCCGAGCGCATCGTTATATACGTTTCGCACAAGCGCAGCGATATCCACCGGCTCTTGCCTTAGCGGATTCTGTGGACTTTCAAGTTGCGAAAGCGTGAGCAGGTCATTTACCAGACGTTGCATGCTGTCGGCTTGGGTTTTCATGAGCTTGAGAAAATGCGGCAATTCGGGATCGTGCGGCGGCAGGGTTTCCAGGGTTTCTAGGAAGCCGCACAGCACAGTAAGCGGAGTGCGCAATTCGTGCGAGACGTTTGCAACAAAATCCCGACGCATCGTTTCCACTTCTTCCAGGTTGGAGATGTCGCGCGCAACAAGAAGTTTCTGTTCAGTACCGTAGGGAATGATTTGCAGCGCGAGCGTGAGCCGAGGGTCGCGCGCCGACTTTACGGTCAGCGGTTCGCCAAAATTGCCGTGCGCGACGAACTCGATAATCTCGGGTTGGCGCACCAGATTGGCGAGAGGCTGGCCGATATCATGTTCTGGATTCAGCCCTAGGTAGCTGGTCGCATGCCAGTTAAACCATTCGATATGGTCATCGCCGGTAAGAATCACCATTCCGTCGGGCATGGCCTCGGCCGCTTCGCGCATTCGCGCCAAGGTCGCGGCAAGGTTTGTTTCGGCTTCCTTGCGCATGCGAAGACGCCGGTAAAGATTGGCGAAAACCTGCTCCCACACCCAACTACCTTGTGGCACAGGTGTGTCCATACCACTGAGCGTCCAACGCTCGAATTGGGCTAAATGGTAGATGTGGTAGAAAGCCAGAATTACTGCGCCTGCGGCGAAAACACTCAATGCCGCGATTAGACCAAACAGCAGTCCGCCGACTAGAGAAATCGCCAGGATGATCCCCAGCGCGGCTGCGCTGCGATTCCAGAGGGAAACCATCAAACCGATACGCCGAAGTGAAGATGAGCGCTGCCGCGCACCGTTTTAATTAAATTGGTAGGGATGCTCGGCCGCAAGGCGGTGATACGGACATCCACTGTACGTTTTCCAAAAAATCCGCGATCGGCGCGCAATCGATTCTGCAGTGATGCTAGCGAGTATACACTATCCATTTGAGATCTTAAAAAGTGGAGAAAAACCCAATTGTGGCGTGCCGGTCCGAGAAAGAACGTCCACAAAGTGAGGCGAGAAATCCGGTCAGGCCGGCGATCTCGTCGGCCCTTGCCGCAACGCACCGTTTCGGGCCCGTCTATGGCGCTAACTTTTTGACATTCCTAGATTATTTGTGGTGCAGATGGTGTTTCGAGCGAACTCTAGGAGTTCGAATCAGCATTCGGCCCATTCAAGTATTTTAGCAATGCCTGCACAGCAACATGTTGCCGCTTGGCTACAACGCGCAAATGGAACTTCATTGGCGAGTGTGATAACATTGCACAACTCAAAGCCGGGTTTTTTCGATTTCTTTGGTTGGCGAGAGTATTAGGCAGTTTATTTCTGTATGTCTCGATTAGGACGCCGAAACAGCCGGTGCGCACAACCCGCCAGCGAAAAATGGTTCTAACTCCGCTGACACTCCGCTGCACAATTACAGTGCAACCTAGAGAAACATGTTTTTGATATGGCATAGATGCCGCAGGGTTAAGACGTAGTTATCGATCCAGTACTCAATTCCAATTCCGCGACTCGGTTTTTTTGATCCGAGGCTTTTCTCGAATACAAGGTACGACGCCCGACAATATTTTTAAAATGCTCTGAAATTTGCGGCGGCTATAAGGGGCACCGACGGCATTGGAGCGAAGCGGGACGTTAAAACAGGTTGGCTCATGAACCGCCTTTCTACAGAAAGTAACGTCGCGGGTAGACGCGCGGAGCAGGATATTGCAACAAGTACACTCGTGGACCGCGTCTCCACCGAGAGTCATTTAAACCGCGAACTTGGCCAGCTTGAGTTTAACCGTCGCGTACTGGCGCAGGCGGAAGATCCGGCAGTTCCTCTGCTCGAGCGGCTTAAATTCATTTGCATCGTCAGCAGTAACCTGGACGAATTTTTCGAAATCCGGGTGGCGGGCCTGAAGGAAAGGATTGAAAGCGAAAGCGGGGGCGCCGGGACGAACGGCATGTCGGCGCAGCAGGTGTTAAAACGCGTGGCGGAAGAGGTGCGCAAGCTGCTCGCAAGGCAATACGATCTTTTCTACGAGGAAATTGTGCCGCAGCTTTCGGCGCAAGGCATCCGGTTTCTTAGACGTACCCAGTGGAACGACGCGCAACGCGAATGGGTCAAGGCCTATTTCTTCCGCGAAATGTTGCCGGTATTGACCCCTATCGGCCTGGACCCTTCTCATCCTTTCCCTCGCATGCTCAACAAGAGCCTCAATTTTGCGGTGGAACTGCAGGGCCGCGACGCCTTCGGACGCAATTCCGGAGTCGCCATGGTACAAGCTCCACGCATTCTGCCACGCTTCATCCAGATGCCGAGAGACGTGGCGGGTTGCGATTACGGCTTTGTATTTCTATCGTCAATTTTGCATGCGCATGTGGGCGAACTGTTTGCCGGGATGAATGTACTGGGTTGCTACCAATTCCGTGTTACCCGCAACAGCGAGCTATTTGTAGAGGAGGAAGAAGTCAAAAACCTGCGCACGGCGCTTCAGGGCGAACTGCCGCATCGCCACTACGGCGATGCGGTGCGGCTCGAAGTGGCGGACAGCTGCTCGCCGGAGATGACCGAATTTCTATTGCAGCAGTTTAATTTGGACGAAGGCGATCTTTACAGAGTGAACGGGCCCGTGAACTTGGTGCGGCTCATTCAAGTGCCGGAACGCGTGGACCGCCCTGATCTCAAATTTCCTGCTTTTTTGCCCGGATTGCCCGCGGTGCTGATCAAGCAGCCCGATATTTTTGAGGCCGTACAAAAAGGGGATTTGTTGCTGCACCATCCATTTCAGTCATTCCAGCCGGTGATTAAATTTTTTCAGCAGGCAGCGGTGGATCCAGACGTGGTGGCGATAAAGCTCACGGTGTACCGCACCGGCGCCGATTCGGCACTGATGGAAGCGCTGATTACTGCTGCGGAACGTGGCAAGGAAGTGACAGTGGTGGTGGAGCTATTGGCGCGTTTTGACGAGGAGGCCAACATAAACTGGGCGGCGCGTCTGGAAGAGGTGGGCGCGCATGTTGTGTACGGCGTGGTCGGGCATAAGACTCATGCAAAGATGGCGCTGGTGGTGAGGCGCGAAGAAGGCCGGCTGCGGCGCTACGTTCATCTTGGAACCGGAAATTATCATCCCAGTACGGCCAAACTTTACACCGACTTCGGATTGTTTACCTGCAATGAGCAGATTTGCTCCGACGTCAACGAACTGTTCATACAGCTGACCGGATTGGGCAAGGCCGGTAGGCTTGCTTATATTTGGCAATCTCCTTTTACTTTGCATGATGAGACTCTCAAGGCGATCCGCAATGAAGCTAAGTTTGCCGAGGCGGGCAAGCCTGCGGCGATCATCGCCAAGATGAATGCCCTTCTTGAACCCGAGATTATCCAGGCGCTTTACCAGGCATCGCAGGCGGGTGTAAAAATAGATCTCATCGTGCGCGGCGTTTGCGCTTTGCGCCCTGGAATTCCCGGTCTCTCGGAAAACATCCGTGTGCGCTCCATAATCGGGCGTTTTCTTGAACATTCACGTATTTTTTATTTTCATAACGGTGGGGTCGATGATGTCTACCTGGCCAGTGCCGACTGGATGGAGCGAAATTTCTTTAGACGCATCGAGACCTGTTTTCCCGTCCTCGATCCCAAGCTAAAAAAACGGGTGATTGCCGAAGGGCTCAAGCCGTATCTCAAGGATAACTGCCAAGCATGGGAAATGGATTCTTCCGGCCACTACCGCCGCAGGACACCGCGCCGCGCGAAACCTTATAGCGCGCAGCAAGCTCTCCTATCGCAGGTGGCGGCGAAATCCGCAAAATAAGTCGCGTTGAAATGGGGGCGTAGTGAATCCGGCTACGAGAGAGGTCGAGCTAAAGCTGTCTTTTTTGCCCGAGCATTACTCACGGCTGCAGCAGCACCCATTGCTCAAAACATTCGGCTGCGCGCCTGCGGTGGAACAAAAACTTTTGAGCCATTATTACGATACGCCGGAGTTAAGCCTGTGGAATAAGGGTCTCACGTTGCGACTGCGCAGCAGCGGGTCGAAATGGATCCAAACTGTCAAAAGCAACGGCGCGGCATCGGGCGGGCTGCATGAGCGCACAGAATGGGAGTCCCCAGTCAACCGCCCCGAAATCGACTGGGACCGCCTGCGTGAGCAGGGATTGGACGAAATCGGTCGCACCCAGAAATTGCGGCAAAAGCTGAAACCGGTATTCACGACCGAGATCACCCGGATTGTTCACCCGCTTCAGCTAACGGCAGGCGAGAAACTGGAATTTTGTCTGGACCGCGGAAAAATCAAAGCGGGTGACGCGGTTGAAATGTTATCGGAAATCGAGTTGGAGCTGAAATCGGGTTCCGCGGCGGCCCTGTATGACTTCGCCGCGGAGCTGCAGAAGACTGTGCCGCTCAGGCTGGAAAACGCAAGCAAGGCCGAGCGGGGCTATCTTCTTTATGCCCACAAAGCGCCTCCGGTGGTGAAGGCCACAGCGCTGGATATCAGTCCTGATATCAGTGTAAACGAAGCGTTCAAGCGCACGCTTTGGAACTGCATTCATCATCTGCAGGGCAATGAGAGCGGGATGCTGCTGGGGGTCGATCCAGAATATTTGCATCAAATGCGCGTCGCTCTGCGGCGCATGCACGCCGCGCTGGGCGTGTTTAAAAAAGCGCTCGCCAAAGATACGATGGCGCCAATCGAAAAAGAATTAAAGACACTCAGGAGCGCACTCGGCCCGGCCAGGGACTGGGATGTATTTGTGACCGAATTTTTTCCGTCACTCGAGAACGCGTTGCCTGAAAGCAGGCAATGGGTTCAAATGCGGCGCACTGCCGCCCTCAGGCGCGCAGCCAGGAACCGTGTTGCGCGCAATGCGGTCGCCTCTGAGCACTATGGCAGCTTCATGCTGATGCTTTGCGGCTGGCTGAGCGGTGAACGCTGGCACGAACATCCAGACCAGATGCGCCTGCAGCAGTTGGTGCAACCTTTATCCTATTTCGCGCCGGTGGTGTTTGATCGATACCACCGCAAACTGAAAAAGCGTGGCAAAAATCTGGAACAGCTTTCAAGCGTGGAGCGCCACGCGCTTCGCATCGCGGTTAAAAAGCAGCGCTATGCCTGCGAGTTTTTCTCCGGGCTGTACCCACGCAAGCGAACCAAGCGCTATTTACGGGCACTCTCGGCGTTGCAGGACTGCCTGGGAACACTCAATGATCTGAACATCCAGGAACGCTTATTGAGCGAGATGGTGGAACGAAACACCGGGCTGCGCGACCCGGTAAATCGGGCCCAGGGCTGGATAGCTGCAACGCGCGCACAGCAGCTCGCTCAGCTGAATACGCGCTGGGAGGAGTTTAAAGAACAGCAAGTATTTTGGAAATAGACCCGGCTGCAGGCCCGGCGCTGGAAGGAGAAATAATGGATCTAATTTTGTGGCGTCACGCGGACGCTGAGGATGGAGTCCCTGATGCCGCGCGGATTCTCACAGGCAAAGGCACAAAGCAAGCAAAGAAAATGGCTAAATGGCTCAAGGCACATCTCCCGGAAGGTTACCGCATGATCGTAAGCCCGGCCAAACGCGCACAGCAAACGGCGCAAGCTCTTGACGCAAATTACGTGACATTGAAGGAAATCGGAGCGGGTACTACCGCAAAAGCCCTGCTTGCCGCGGCCGGCTGGCCGGATGCCCGGGGTACGGTGGTCGTGGTGGGTCATCAGCCGACCTTGGGACAGACAGTTGCGCTCTTGCTGTGTGGCGCCGAAGCGGATTGGAGCCTAAAGAAAGGCGCGATATGGTGGCTCGCGAACCGTCAGAACAATGAAAACCAGGTTGCAGTGCGCGCGGTAATCTCGACCGACATGCTGTAAGATGCTCGGACGCACACATGCAGCAGATGAATGCTGCTATTGCGCGATGACATAGTCCGGCTGGTCCTGCAAGTCTTTCAAGTAGCTGACCTCAAGTTCCAGCCCTACCGACTTCCATTCCTTGGTTTCATCCAGCAGCGCCATGACAGTCAATGGATTCCGCTTCAGCCATTCCCTGTCTAGGGAAAGATAGTATCCAGAGGAACTGGACTTGACTTGAATGCGCTGCAGCGACGGCGTTCTGCGGCTGCGATAAAAAAGTGCCGCAAGACGCAGCGCCAAAATCTGCGACCACTGCCTTTCGTCCGTCAATAAACCACGCACCTTGGACAGCTTGCCCCGATGCGCCAACACGAGCAAGCTCATCCGGCCCTGGTCCATCTTAGAAAAGCCGGGCATGTCGGCGTTTTGGATGATGTAAGCTGAATGCTTGTGGTAACCACTGTGCGCCACAGATACGCCGATCTCATGCAGCCGGCTCGACCAGGCAATAAGCCGGGCGGCGTCTTCGAGAGCCTCACTATCCTTGATAAGCTGGCGCAGCAACTCCTGGGCAAGCGCTTCAACTGATTTCGCCTGTGCGGAATCCACATTGTAGCGCTCCATGAATTGCTGGACAGTGACTTCGCGCATGTCCTTATGATGAATGCGCCCCAAAAGGTCGCACAGTATGCCCTGGCGCAACGCCCCCGACGCGACCTTCATGTGCTTTACGCCAAGTTCAGAAAAAACTGCAGATAAAATTGCAAAACCGCCCGCTATTACCGGTGCGCGATCTGTTCTCAAACCCTCGATAGCGAGACGATCGACACTTCCCGCCTTGAGCAGGTAGGAGCGGAATTTTTCCAGCCCGCCGGCAGTGATGCCGGAATCGCTGTAACCATTAAGTTCCAGAATGTCGCCAAGCGCCTTGATTGTCCCTGATGAGCCGACGGCTTCTTGCCAATAATTCGCGGAAAACTCGGAGGCGATGCTCTGAAGTTCGTTGCGCGCCGCCAGCTCCGCTTCCTTCATGTTGCTCTTGCTGATTTTGCCTTCGGGAAAAAAGCGCAAACTGTGACTTACGCAGCCCATATACAGGCTCTCCAGTTTTTGCGGCCGGACGCCGCTTCCGATAATGAATTCAGTGGAGCCGCCGCCTATATCCACGACCAGCCTTTTCTCGCCAACCGGTGGTAGGCTTTGGGTGACACCAAGATAAATAAGCCGTGCTTCTTCGCGTCCTGCTACCACCTCGATCGGGAATCCAAGTGCCACCTCGGCCTGTTTGAGGAATGTTGGCGCGTTTTTCGCAACTCGCAGGGTATTGGTGCCCACCGCGCGCACTCCATGTGCAGGAAATCCGCGAAGGCATTCGCCGAAACGCTTCAAGCACGCCAGGGCTCGCGCCTGCGTGGGTTCATCGAGCTTTTTGTCTTCCGTGAGCCCGGAACCGAGGCGCACCGGCTCGCGGAGGGAATCAAGCAAGTAGATCTGGTTGTCAACCATCCTCGCCACTTGCAGCTTGAAGCTGTTTGACCCCAAATCAACGGCAGCAAAGATCGAGTGTTGTGTTTCCACGGTTTTCGTTCAAGCCCCTCTGATTGGGCACGCAATGGAAACTGCATGCAGTGGCATCGCGGTCACGTAAAAACGTGATAATTTTGTCATTTGATCATTACCGTCTTGGCTTGCCGGAAATGAACGAGCCTCCGGATTGTTAGTCTTCGAACGCAAATGGCCCATCGAAGTCGCCGACCGGTACATTGTGAGTGATTATGCGCTCCCCATCCCAGACGTGCAGCATGAAACCCGGCGGTTCGAAATCGAATTCCGCGGGTCCATTCAGGTGCAGGTTTAGTACGATCTGGTGCGCGGTGCTGGGACAAACGACCGCGGGCGTTCCGTGGAAGTCAGTGACAATCGTTCGGTGCACATGCCCGCAGGCAATCAGTTTGATGTGATCCTGACCGGCGACTATGGCCCCGAAAGCATCGGCGCCGTCCAGTAGTCGGATTGCATCCATGTGCGCTATGCCGGTTGCAAATGGCGGATGATGCATGAAGATCAAAGTGGGTTGAGTGCGCGCTTCGCCTAGCCGGGCTTTGATCCAATCCAGCCTATCGGCACACAGCGCGCCGTAACCCTGGTTTGCCACGACCGTATCGAGAGCGATGAGACGCAACGGAAAATCATCAACTACGTAGTGCAGGAAAGGGCCCTGCTTCGGCAGATAATTGCAGTCGTCGAACGCGGTATGAAGTATGCTTCGATCATCGTGGTTGCCCGGGATGACGAACGTGGGCAAGTTGAGTGGCGCGAGCAGGCGCCGCAGGCGTATATATTCTTCAGGGTGTCCCAAATTGGCGAGATCGCCAGTAATCATCAAAACGTCTGGCGCAGGATCAAGACGGATTATTTGTGCTATACAACGCGCTAAACTGGCGGCGGTGTCTATTCGGCCTTCGGCCAAGCTGCCTTCCGCGGTGAGGTGCAGATCAGTAATTTGCGCAACGATCATTCACACGTTCCAGTTGACCACCTATGCTAGCACACGCAGTATTGCGAAGATAAGGAAAATATGGAGCCGCGGCGCCGCTGGCATCCGGTGCGAGATCGATTGCTGTTCTAACGCTTCAGAAATTTTGCGGCGTGACGGTCTGCAAGGCGTTCGAACGGCAGTAGCATGAAAAAGTCAGCCGTGTTGAAGCCCGGGTCCCAAGCCGGATCGCCGCACACCAGCGCACCTGCGTGCAGATATCCCTTAATGAGTGGCGGGATACTGCGACAAGTCAACTCGGCAACCGTCGTGTTGGCCGCCTCGATTTCGGGTGGCAAGGGCAATCGCGGAAATACGCGCCACTCGCTCGGGCCCGCCTGCAATCTACGTGTTAGTTTCCAGACCCGTGCGGCCGTCGAGCCGCCGTCGGCAAGCGAAATGCTTGCGCAGCCCATCAGGTAGCGATAGCCGTGGCTTTGCATGTAGCGCGCAATTCCCCTCCACAACATTGCTAGGATGGCCCCGCTGCGATAATCCGGGTGCACGCAAGAGCGGCCGAGTTCCACCAGCTCGTGGCGCAGGTTGTTGAGCCGCGTCAACTCAAACTCCTCATCGGCGTAAAAACCGCCGATCTGCTGCGCCTTGCAAGGAGCGAGTATGCGATAGGTGCCGACAACCTTGCCGTTTTTATCGTCGCGCACCAGCAGGTGCTCGCAATACGAATCGTAAGTATCGCGATCGATTCCATTTGCCATGGTTGCTACGCGCGCACCGAGTTCCTCTACGAATACGCGGTAGCGAAGCGCTTGCGCCTCGGCGACTTCGGCGCGCGTGCGTGCAAAGAAAAGCCGAAAGCGAGAAAGCCGGTTCCGTTCTAGCGACGGCGAAGGTTGAGCCAGCACCGGGTTTCTCCACTGAACAATTGGCCAGCGGAGAGGCTAATCAAGTATTGTGAAAAAAACATGAACGTGGCGTGAAAAATTTGTGACAGACGCTGCAGCGAGCCCGCGATTTACCACACTTGCCAAAACAGCCGTCGCGGCCCTGCCCGTCAATCAATGGTGTGGAACGATCGCAGACCTTTCGCCCGGCCGCAGGCGATAAGCACCTTGGCGCGTCCTCGTGCAAGGCACCTCAGCCGCAGACTGCGCAATTGAGCGGCGTCCGCGGGTCTATTCTCTGGAGCGCAGCAATGGTCTCTAATGGGCCAACCTCGGGTATGGAATTTCACGATCGCCAGGTCCGACGAAATCGCTGATCTCGGGCCGGGGCACCTTGGCCGTCGCGCTTTGTGCCCTGGGGCAATCTTGCGAACGTCCGAAGCAAGGACGCGCGCTCCAGACACAAGGCGTTCGCATTGCCACGCATCCGGCTATTCATTGGCACACAATGCCGGCAGTCTTAACCAGCTGCCAACGCGTGTCCGATTGGCAGCGTACAAAGCCGGCTCGCGACAGCAACCAATAATCAAGTGCGCCGGAAAAAATAGGGTTGAATTGATACGACGCGACCGGAAATCCGCTGATTCACCCAGGTAATCTGCCTGCAAGGAGATATCCGCTGCCGCGCACCGTCCTAATCAATTTATCATGACCGTCCGACTGCAAGGCCAGGCGCAAACGGCGGATATGGACATCCACTGTACGCTCTTCCAGAAATACGTGGTCACCCCAGACTTGATCCAGAAGTTGGGCACGAGAGTATACGCGGTCCGGGTGAGTCATCAAAAAGTGGAGCAAGCGAAACTCGGTCGGACCAATATGTAGTGAGCTATCGCCGACGTAGACCCGGTGAGAAACCGGGTCAAGAACCAGGGAACCGATCTTTACAGCATCATCCGTGGAGTGCGGCGCCCGCCTGCGCAGCACGGCTTTAACTCTCGCCAACAATTCCCGCGGCGAGAAGGGTTTGGTGATGTAATCGTCCACACCCTGTTCGAGACCTGCGACTTTGTTTTCTTCCTCTGCGCGCGCAGTGACCATGATGATGGGCACCGTCTTGGTGCGCGGATTGTTCCTGAGCTCGCGCGCGAACGCCAGACCTGAGCGACCCGGCAGCATCCAGTCCAGTAAAATCATATCCGGAAGCGAATTGTGCAAACTTTCCATTGCGATATTCGCATCGGGCGCGCGCTGCACGTCGTAACCTGCTCGGATCAACGTGGCGGCAAGTAACTCTTGAATCGCGGGCTCGTCCTCGACGACCAGCACTGTTGTGTTCATATAATCAATCTTTGAGCGATTCGCGTGTCGGCGGCACGAGGGTTTTTCGGAGTTGCGTAGTGTGGAAGGAAAGCGGACGGGCTGCCACAAGAAACATTTTCGAACCCGGTGTGTATGCTGCTCCCGTCGCCCAAGCGTTTGCTTGCGGTGACGCGGGGCAGTTCCTACAGTTTGCGGCAATATCCCGCGCCCCGACCGTAGTTTTCAGCGTCTTCAATCTACGCCGAAATACTTTCATCGCGAGTCTGCCGGTGATCAACATTTGGGCGAAATCATGGCGCACTTCGCCTTGGGCCGAGCCTTGGTAACTATTGGCCAATCTCCTGCTGGATTTCGGCCAAGCTCGCGTGCCGCACGTCCTTGCCTTTCACGGCATGCACTACGTATTCGCAAATGTTTTTGGCATGATCGCCGATACGCTCGATGGCCTTGGCGATCAGCACGATTTCAATGCAAACGGAAATGGTGCGCGGATCTTCCATCATATAACTTGCCATTTGCCGTACGATACTTACGAATTCAGCGTCGACCCTCTCGTCTTCCGCCAGAACTTCTGCGGCCGCTTTGACGTCAAGCCGCGCAAGCGCGTCCAGCGCTTTTTGCACCATTTGCCGCGTCGTTTGCGAAACCCAGGTGAGTTCGTGCAGGTGCGCCACAGTAACCCGTTTGCTGTTGTGAACTTCCTGGCCTTTGGTGGTCACTTTTTTTGCCTCGTCTCCGATGCGTTCAAGATCGTTGGCTGTTTTAAGGAAGGTCATAATCATGCGCAAATCAATCGCAGCCGGCTGGCGCCGGCTTATGATCTGACTGCACAGCTGATCAATTTCCATCTCCATGCTGTTAATGCGCTGCTCATCGGCAAGCAAATCGTGTTCAGCGTCATCGATGCCGGACTTTAGTGAATTGATAGCACGCAGCAACTGCTGTTCGACTAAACCGCCCATGTTTAACACCATGGTGCGGATGGCCTCCATGTCGGCGTCGAACTGTCTTAAAGTGTGCTCATTCACGGTTCTTTCCTCTGTTTAGCCGAAGCGGCCGGTGATGTAGTCTTCTGTTTCCTTGCGCTTGGGCTTGACGAAAATCTGATCGGTTGGGCCGAATTCTATCAGCTCGCCCAGGTACATGTAGGCAGTATATTCCGAAACTCGCGCCGCCTGTTGCATGTTATGGGTGACGATGGCGATGGTGTAATCTTCCTTAAGTTCATGAATCAGCTCTTCGATGTGCGCTGTCGAAATAGGGTCCAGAGCCGAGGCAGGCTCGTCCAGCAACAGCACCTCCGGTTTTACCGCGATGGCGCGCGCAATGCACAGCCGCTGTTGTTGCCCTCCGGACAGGCTGGTGCCGCTTTGGTTTAGTTTATCCTTAACTTCTTCCCACAACGCTGCTTTGCGCAGCGCCCATTCAACCCGTTCTTCAAGTTCGCGCCGCGAGAGGCTTTCGTAAAGTTTGATTCCGAATGCGATATTGTCAAAAACAGACATGGGAAACGGGGTAGGTTTTTGAAACACCATTCCTACTTTGGCGCGCAGCATATTGACGTCCTGCCGCGGATCAAGAATGTTCTGCCCGTCCAGAAGTATTTCACCCCTTGCTTGCTGATTAGGGTACAACTCGTACATACGGTTAAAGGTGCGCAATAAGGTAGACTTACCGCAGCCCGACGGTCCTATAAATGCGGTTACCTGGTTTTCCAGTATTTCGAACGCCATGGGCTTTAACGCCTGATAGTTCCCGTAATAAAAGCTCAGGTTATTAATTTTGATCTTGGGTGCGTGTATGGTTGTATCGTCCATGGGGGTTTCAGATCAGCTTATTGCAAAGGTATTTTTTCGCGAAACAGCGTTCGGCCGATGATGTTAAAAGCGAGGACGGCCACCGTAATCAGCAGCGCACCGCCCCACGCCAGCCGCTGCCAGTCATTGTACGGGCTCATTGCGAACTGGAAAATTACAACGGGCAGGTTCGCGATGGGTTGATTGAGGTTTGCCGACCCAAACTGATTGTTTAGAGCAGTAAAGAGCAGTGGTGCGGTCTCGCCGGCAATGCGCGCGACTGCAAGCAATATCCCAGTTAGGATACCGGCGCGCGAGGCGCGCAATGTAACCATCGTGATGATCTTCCAGCGCGGCGCGCCGAGGGCGGCCGCCGCTTCACGCAAACTGTTGGGTATGAGCCGCAGCATGTTCTCGGTGGTTTTTAAAACCACCGGAATCACTATTAGCGCAAGCGCGCACGCGCCGGCCCATCCGGAGAAGTGCTTCACGTTTGCGACGTAGACTGCATAAACAAAAAGCCCGATGACGATCGACGGCGCACTGAGAAGAATGTCATTGATAAATCGCGTCGCGGGCGCAAGCCAGCCGCCACGCCCGTATTCTGCAAGGTAGGTGCCGGCAAGTATCCCCACAGGTGTGCCAATTATCACCGCGATTGTCGTCATGAGAAGGCTACCGCCGATTGCATTCGCCAAGCCGCCATTACTTCCCGGAGGCGGAGTACTCTGCGTGAATATTGTCCAATCGATTGCTTGCAGCCCGTTGCTGAACAGGGTCCACAGTATCCAACCAAGCCAAAACAGACCGAAAGCCACAGCAAGCATGGAAACAAAAAGATTAAATGCGTTGATCAGCCGGCGGCGGCGGTAGATTGGAATCATCATATTGCCTCAGGTCTGGGCGCCTTCTCCTTTGGCGAGCTGAAGCAAGAGCAGCTTGGCAAGCGCAAGCACGATTACGGTAATCAGAAATAATAGCAGCCCAAGTTCAACGAGCGCGGACGTGTATAGGTTGCCAACAGCTTCAGTGAATTCGTTGGCGAGCGTAGATGCAATGCTGTTGCCCGGTGCAAGGAGCGACGTGTAGACCTGATGTGCATTGCCGATAACGAAGGTAACCGCCATAGTTTCGCCCAAAGCACGGCCCAGGCCAAGCAGAATCCCTCCCACCACGCCAACTTTTGTGTACGGCAGCACTACATGCCAGACCACTTCCCAAGTGGTCGCGCCAAGTCCATACGCGGATTCCTTAAGGAGGGGCGGCACCAGTTCAAATACGTCGCGCATTACAGAAGCGATAAAAGGAATGACCATGATGGCAAGGATGATGCCCGCAGTCAGCATCCCGATTCCTTGGGGAATACCGCTGAACAGCGGGCCGATTATGGGGAGCGCACCGACATACTTGATCAGCCACGGCTGCACGTAGTCTGCAAAGATTGGAGCAAACACGAACAGTCCCCACATGCCGTAAATAATACTTGGAATCCCGGCCAGTAATTCTATGGCGATGCCCAGCGGTCGCTTGAGCCAGTTTGGCGAGAGCTCCGTCAGAAACAATGCGATGCCGAAACTTACCGGGATACCAATCAATAGCGCAATAAAGGAGGTTACCAGGGTGCCGTAAATTGGCACCAGGGCACCAAACTTCTCCGTTACCGGATCCCATGCCGTGCTGGTCAAAAAGCCGAAGCCAAACGCGCGCATTGACGGCAGGCTGCTGATCGCGAGCGAAATCAATATTCCCACCAGCAGCGCCAGGACCAAAAACGCGAAAACGCGCGTTGTATTGAGAAAAACGAGGTCAACAAAATACTGCCGCCCGAGACGGGCGGCGGTTAAAGGGCGCGAAATTATTTTAGGAGTCGGCGGGCTTTTTACCCGCTCGATAGCAGTCACAACGGATGCCATTTTACCTGCCTTCTTGAGGTCCTGTCACTTACGGCCAAACGGGATTGCCAGAAGCGTCCTTGATTTGGTTTTTCCAGTGCGACTGAATCAACGCGACCACGTTGTTCGGCAACGGCACGTAGTCAAGTTGTGCAGCGAGGCCGTCGCCGTTAGCATAAGCCCAGCTGAAAAATTTCAGCACTTCTTTAGCGCGCGCGGGTTTATCTTGAGTCTTATAAACCAGGATGAAGGTGGCGCCGCTGATGGGCCATGCGTTGGCTCCGGGCTGATCCGTGAGAATTAGATACATGCCCGGCGCTTGGCTCCAGTCTGCGCCCGCCGCAGCTGCCTTGAATGTGTCAATGCTCGGCGCAACGAAGTTGCCGTCGCGATTCTTGACCAAACAGTAAGACATTTTATTTTGCAGCGCGTAGGCGTATTCCACATAGCCAATTGATCCATTAAGACGCAGCACATAGGACGCAACCCCTTCGTTGCCCTTGCCACCTACACCGGTTGGCCAAGCGATCGAGGTGCCTTCACCCACTTTATCTTTCCATTCCGGGCTTACCTTGGACAAATAGTTCGACCAGATGAACGTCGTGCCCGAGCCGTCCGAGCGATGGACTACAGTAATGTCTTGATCTGGCAAATTAACGTTACTGTTAAGCGCGGCGATGGCCGGGTCATTCCACTTTTTGATTTTGCCAAGATAAATGTCTGCCAAAACGGGCCCGCTCAAGCGAATTTCGCCGGGCTTGATGCCCTTAATATTGACTACCGGTACAGCACCGCCAACCACGGTCGGAAACTGCATAAGACCGTTTTTCTCGAGAATTTCCGGTTTCAGCGGCATATCGCTGGCGCCAAAATCTACGGTTTTATTCTGAATTTGCTTGATACCGCCGCCGGATCCGATTGACTGGTAATTCAGTTCATTCCCGGTCCTGCTATGATATGCCTCCGCCCATTTCGCGTAGATGGGATACGGGAATGTCGCGCCGGCCCCGGTGATTTCTACAGCGAAGACCGAGGCGCTGATGATCGCAGAACTTGCCAGAAGGATAAATGTACTGATTTGTTTCGCACGCATGGTGTTCTCTCCATTTTTAATTAGACCAAAACCAACGAATAATTCTAATTGCCGACTGTGACAGATATGTGACGTGCGCGATTTAAGCGCTCGCATCCGGCGGTACTGCCGTAAATTGAAATAGTTAGCTGATTTCAGACGCGCTTGGCTGTGATAGCGCGCGAGACTTTTGATATTGGCGCGCGGCCGAGATATTTGGATATAAACTGTCCGGCGTCTATTAGCAGGTCGAGATCTACTCCGGATTTGATCCCTAAGCCATTTAACATGTAGAGCACGTCTTCGCTCGCAACGTTGCCCGACGCGCCCGGTGCATAAGGACAGCCTCCAAGACCGGCAACTGAACTGTCGATCGCAGTTACCCCGCACTCCAACGCTGCGTAAACGTTCGCCAATGCTTGGCCGTAGGTATCGTGAAAATGTACTGCCAGTATTTCTAACGGTACTTGCTGTTCGACCGCCTTAATTAACAGCTTAGTTTTACCAGGGGTACCGACGCCGATAGTATCGCCGAGCGAAATTTCATAGCAGCCCATGGCGTAAAGCGACGTTGCGACTTCGGCAACCTTGCCGGGGTCGATCTCGCCTTCATAAGGACAGCCGAGCACGCAAGAGACGTAACCACGTACGCAGATGTTTTTTGAATGTGCGGCTTCGCACACCGCATTGAATCGTTCCAGTCCCTCAGCGATTGAGCAATTGGTATTTTTATGAGAGAAGGTCTCGCTGGCGGCAGAAAACACTGCAATTTCCTGCGCGCCGGCCGCAAGCGCTGCCTCGAAGCCTTTCATGTTTGGCACCAATACCGGGTAGCTCACTCCGGGACGACGCGTGACACCGGCCATGACCTCCGCACCATCCGCCATCTGGGGAACCCATTTGGGCGACACAAAGCTGGTCGCTTCGATAACGGTCAGTCCAGTATCAGCAAGCCGTTCAATGAGCTCGATTTTAATAGGCGTAGGAACATATGACGCCTCATTCTGCAGTCCATCGCGCGGACCGACCTCAATCATTTTTACGCGTTCTGGAATACTCATGGTAATTCCAAAGCCGGCTAAAGCGGACTTAATCTATTTAAATTCAGGGATAACTACCACTGGAGTGACCATTCTGATACGTTTACGTAAACGTAATGATCGCGCCTATTCGTATCGCTTTCCCTTAACCTCAGCAAATTGACCAAACTGCACCTCCAGCATAGCAATATCCGAGACCATGGCGTCGATGTCCTTTCTTAATTGGTTGAGTTGAGCATGCTTTGAGGCGAGAACCTTGCAAAATTGTGCATGTGATATTTTTCCAACCTTGACGGAATCATAAAGGTCAAAAAACGCCTTAATTTCCCCAAGGGAAAATCCCAGGCGTCTGCTGCGCAAGATGATCTTAAGGCGAACGCGGTCACCCTTGCTGTAAATCCGGCGTTGCCCGTCGCGCACGGGGGCGAGCAAGTGCTGGTCTTCGTAGAAGCGTATGGCGCGAGTGGTGAGCTCGAATTCTTTTGCCAGCTCCGTTATAGTGAAATTAGTCACTTATTTCACTTTGATAATCAACAAATGCGTATGATACACTCTATCTTACGTAAACGTAAATGGGATTCTCCTCAAGGAAAGCCGGAATAGCTTATTTTTTGAGGTATGATGCGGTTTCAACGACAAAAATACTGAGTCATGAGCAGTGAACAGCCCCCAGCGACGGGTGATCCGTTGCAGCTTTCCACGGTGTACGCCGAAGTCGCGAAACAGAGCCAGCAGCTGATGGCCGAATTCCTTCAGCGCCACGCGGGCGGGCTCGGGATGGCGCGAGAGCTGAATATCGGTAGGGCATTCTTTGAATTGACTACAAGGATGCTTGCAGATCCGTTCAAGCTGGCGGAAACCCAGTGGAAACTGTGGCAGGACTATGTCGCGCTATGGCACGGTTCGGTGATGAAAATGATGGGAGAACAAAACCGGCCGCCAATAGCGGAGCCACACATCAGCGATAAGCGCTTCAAAGACGAGGCGTGGGAGAATAATTTTCTGTTTGACTATATCAAGCAGTCCTATCTTATCGCGGCACGCCATCTGCACGGCGCAGTGTTAAGCGTTGACGGGCTGGATGAAAAGACCGCGAGAAAGGTGGATTTCTACACGCGCCAGTTCATTGATGCCCTGTCTCCCAGTAATTTTGTTCTGACTAATCCTGAAGTTTTACGCGAGACCGTGCAATCCGGGGGCCAAAATCTGATACAGGGGCTCAAAAACTTGCTGAAGGACCTCGACCGAGGAGATCACAGACAATTACGCATCCGCATGACCGATCTGGAGGCGTTCAAGCTGGGCATGAACGTCGCCACCACGAAGGGCAAGGTCGTTTACCAGAATGAGCTGATGCAACTGGTCCAGTACCAGCCGTCCACTAAAGAAGTATACCGACGGCCGTTGCTCATCATTCCGCCTTGGATTAACAAGTTCTACATTCTCGATCTGCGTGAGAACAATTCGTTCATCAAATGGGCAGTGGATCAAGGACACACGGTATTCGTGATTTCCTGGGTCAATCCGGACGAGAAGCTCGCACACAAGGATTTCAAGGATTATTTGGTTGAAGGATCACTTGCCGCGCTAGATGCAATCGAACAGGCTACTGACGAACAAAAAGTGAACGCCATAGGCTACTGCCTAGGCGGTACCCTGCTTGCAGCCGCCCTAGCTTATCTGGCCGCAAAGAATGAGGAGCGCATCGCCAGCGCGACATTCCTAGCGACTCTCATCGATTTCAGCGAGCCCGGAGAGCTCGGCGTGTTCGTCGACGAGCACCAGGTGAGCGCTCTGGAAAAGCGCATGGAGGAGCGCGGCTATCTCGAAGGCTTTGAAATGGCGACCACCTTTAACATGCTGCGCTCGAATGATCTCATTTGGTCGTTTGTGGTGAACAATTATTTGCTGGGCAAGGATCCGTTTCCGTTCGACTTGCTGTATTGGAACTCCGACGCCACGCGCATGCCGGCGAAAATGCACAGTTTCTATCTGCGCAACATGTATATCAAAAATCTCTTGAAGCAGCCGGGCGGGTTAAAACTCGCAGGAGTGGCAATCGATATAAGCAAGGTTAAAACACCGGCGTACTTTCTTTCGACCGTCGAAGACCATATCGCGCCCTGGAAATCCACTTATGCCGGCACAAAATTACTTGGCGGACCGGCGAAATTCGTGCTCGCAGGCTCGGGCCACATTGCCGGGGTAATCAATCCACCCTGCGCTAACAAGTATGGCTATCGAACCAACGCCAAACTGCCGCGTGAGCCGAACGCCTGGCTCAACAACGCCGCACATAATGAAGGCTCATGGTGGCCTGATTGGGGTAAATGGATTGAGGCTTACGGCGGCGCGCGCGTGCCTGCCCGTGTTCCCGGCAAGGGCCGCTTAAAAGCGCTCGAAGACGCACCAGGCTCTTACGTGAAGTTCCATCTGGATTCCAAAGGTCGGTAACCCGAAATATCTGGCTTTTGCCCCTTGGTGTGGGCAACGTTACTCCTGTACGCCGCTGGTTCAGGATCATGGTGCATGCCTGTCTTGACGAGAGCTGTTCGACGAAGCAAGCAACCGATTCCGGTCAGCGGCAATCGGTATAGGTGTCAAAAAAATTCCGCTTCAAATGCACAACCGCTATTCCGGGCTTGTGAGGGGAGTTCCGGTAACGAGTTTTCGGTGTTTTGCCCCGTAGTGATGGTGCTATAATCATTTTGTTTCTAGCCTCTCCCCCGCAAACGCAGACTACGCCGACGAACCTTTATCGAGGTGCGACCATGGATAGGTTTCCCGACCAAGACCCTCAGGAAACGCAGGAATGGCTGGATGCGCTGCAAGCTGTCCTGGAACGAGAAGGCGCCGATCGCGCACATTATCTGCTGGAAAGGCTGATTGAGAAAGCGCGCCGCTCGGGCGCTTACCTGCCGTTCAGCGCCAATACTGCTTACGTCAATACTATTCCGCCGGTAAAAGAAGACCGCTCGCCCGGCGACCACGAAATCGAGCACCGCATCCGTTCCTATGCCCGCTGGAATGCGTTGGCAATGGTGCTGCGCGCCAACAGGAACACCAATGTTGGCGGTCACATTGCGAGTTTTGCGTCAGCGGCCACGCTCTACGATGTCGGTTTCAATCATTTTTGGCACGCGCCCTCCGAGAAACACGGAGGTGATTTGGTTTTTGTGCAAGGCCACTCGGCCCCCGGAATTTACGCTCGCGCGTACATGCTCGGCAGGCTCACTGAGGAACAGCTCGATAGTTTCCGACAGGAAGTTAGCGGCAAGGGTCTCTCCTCGTATCCGCATCCATGGTTGATGCCCGATTTCTGGCAGTTTCCGACCGTGTCTATGGGACTTGGTCCGTTGATGGCAATCTATCAGGCGCGCTTTATGAAATACCTGCACGACCGCGGATTAGTCAATACCGAAGGACGCAAGGTTTGGTGCTTTGTCGGTGACGGCGAAGTGGACGAGCCGGAAACGATGGGCGCGATCGGCATTGCCGCGCGTGAAAAGCTCGATAACCTGATTTTTGTGGTCAACTGCAATCTGCAGCGCCTCGATGGTCCGGTACGCGGCAACGGCAAAATCATCCAGGAATTGGAAGCGGATTTCCGCGGCGCCGGCTGGAACGTGATCAAACTTATCTGGGGCAGTTATTGGGACTCGCTGTTTGCCAAGGACACCAAGGGGCTTTTGCAAAAGCTCATGGATGAATGCGTGGATGGAGAATATCAGACTTACAAGTCCAAAGACGGGGCGTACGTGCGCAAGTATTTCTTCGGCAAATATCCCGAGCTACTGGAAATGGTCGCCAACATGACCGATGACGACATTTGGCGGCTGAATCGCGGGGGGCACGATCCGCACAAAATCTATGCTGCGTATAGTGCGGCCGCAAAGCACAAGGGCCAACCCACTGTAATACTTGCCAAGACGGTGAAAGGTTACGGCATGGGAGAGGCCGGTGAATCGCAAAATATTACGCACCAGCAGAAAAAGATGGGAACGATATCGCTTAAGGCTTTCCGGGACCGGTTTAATCTGCCGATTCCCGACGACAAAATAGAGGACATACCCTATCTCAGATTCGAGGAAGGCTCACCCGAGCTCAACTATATGCGCGGGCATCGCATGGCACTCGGCGGCTATCTCCCCGCGCGCCGGCGAAAAGCGGCGCCGCTGGAAATTCCCCCGCTCTCTGCATTCGATTCCCTGCTGAAAGCATCGGGCGAAGGCCGCGAAGCGTCAACGACCATGGTTTTTGTGCGCCTTCTGAACATCCTGGTAAAGGATAAAAATATCGGCAGGCATGTTGTACCGATTGTCCCGGACGAATCTCGCACTTTCGGCATGGAGGGCATGTTCCGGGCGCTGGGCATATGGTCGTCGGTGGGGCAGCTCTATACGCCTCAGGACGCCGATCAGTTGATGTTCTACAAGGAAGACAAACACGGACAGATTTTGCAGGAGGGCATTTGCGAAGCCGGTGCAATGTCGTCCTGGATCGCCGCCGCGACGAGCTACAGTACGCATGGCGTTTCGATGATCCCGTTCTACATTTGCTATTCAATGTTTGGGTTCCAACGCACCGGCGATTTGGCGTGGGCTGCGGGCGACTCGCGCGCGCGCGGCTTCTTTCTGGGAGGCACTGCCGGTCGCACGACACTCAACGGCGAAGGCTTGCAACATGAAGACGGGCAAAGTCATGTACTTGCATCCACCATTCCCAATTGCGTCTCCTACGATCCAACTTTTGCCTACGAGCTGGCCGTGATTCTGCACGACGGGCTGCGCCGCATGTACCAAGAACAGGAAGATGTCTTCTTTTATATCACACTGATGAATGAAAACTACGTGCATCCGGCCATGCCGAAAGGTGTAGAAGAAGGTATCCTCAAGGGTCTGTATTTACTCAGCGAAGGACAGGCAGACGGGAAAACGCCAAAAGTGCAGCTGGTGGGTAGCGGTACCATTCTGCGCGAAATCATTGCGGCTGCCGAACTTCTCAAGCAGGATTTCGGGGTGGCTTCCGATATTTGGAGCGCCACCAGCTTCAATCAACTGCGGCGCGAAGGACTGGAAGTGCAGCGTTGGAATATGCTGCATCCCGAACAGAAGCCGCGTTCGAGCCATGTCGAAATTTGTCTGAAGGGTCGCACAGGACCGGTGGTCGCCGCAACCGATTACATGAAAATCTATGCCGATCAGATTCGCGAATTTCTGCCAAAACGTTACCTTACTCTTGGTACCGATGGCTTCGGCCGCTCGGACACGCGCCAACAGTTGCGCCGATTCTTTGAGGTGGACCGTTATTACGTTGCAATCGCCGCGCTTAAAGCGCTTGCTGACGAAGGGGAAGTGTCTGCGTCCGTAGTCGTCCAGGCTGTCAAGAAATACGGCATCGACCCGGATAAACCCAATCCGGTGACGGTATAGCTGACGGGCTGAACAGAAAATGGGGAATCTGAAAGAGGTCCTGGTGCCGGATATCGGCGATTTCAAGAATGTTCCCATAATCGAGGTGTTGGTTAAGCCAGGCGACGTGGTGAAGCAGGAAGACCCGCTGCTTACACTTGAATCGGACAAGGCCACCATGGATATTCCATCGCCCTATAGCGGTGTGGTGAAGACGCTCAAGATAAAAGTGGGCGACAAAGTCTCGGAGGGCGCAGCGCTGCTTAGCATCGAGTTGGGCGCTAATGCTGCAGCCGCTGCCCCGGTTAAGATTGCGGAAACGAAAGCTACGCCCGCGTCCTCTACGTCTGTCAGCACTGAGCAGGATAAAATTGTTGCTGCCCCTGCCAAAGCGGAACATCGCGATCTTGGGCCGCAGCCGCCGCCAAGGCTTCCGGCAACGCCGGAAGGCCCGCAGCTAGCGCACGCCAGTCCTTCGGTACGCCGCTTCGCACGCGAGCTGGGTGTCGATCTTTCCGGTATCACCGGATCGGCCCCGAAAAACCGCATTTTAAAGGAAGACGTCCAGGCGTACGTGAAAGGCGAACTCGCGCGCCCGCGCCCGGGCGCTGGTTTTACGCTCCCCGAAATGCCGCAAGTTGATTTCGCGAAGTTCGGTGCCGTGGAATCGGTTCCGCTTTCGCGCATCAAGAAACTCGCGGGCGCCAACCTGCTGCGTAACTGGGTTAGCATTCCCCACGTTACACAACACGACCAAGCCGACATTACCGACTTGGAAGCTTTTCGCAAGTCCAGCAGCGCTGAAACGGAAAAACAGGGATTCAAACTCACCATGCTTTCTTTTCTCATTAAGGCGTGCGTGACAGCGTTAAAAGCGCATGCCGAATTTAATGCCTCGCTCGATAAAAGCGGCGAAAACCTGATTTTGAAAAAGTATTACCACATCGGTGTGGCGGTGGACACTCCGGAGGGCTTGGTGGTGCCGGTGATTCGCGACTGCGACCGCAAGGGTGTGTTTGATCTCGCGCGTGAACTTGCTGATGTAAGCAGACGCGCCCGCGATAAGAAGCTATCGTCCGCCGAAATGCAGGGCGGCTGCTTTTCGATTTCGAGCCTGGGCGGTATCGGCGGCACCGCGTTCACGCCGATTATCAACGCTCCGGAAGTGGCGATACTCGGTGTATCCAAAGCGCAGATCAAACCGGTATATAAAGACGCCCAGTTTGTGCCCAGGCTGATGCTGCCGCTCGCGCTCTCTTACGATCACCGCGTCATCGATGGCGCTGCCGCGGCACGCTTCACTACCTATCTTTGCTCGGTACTATCCGACATCCGCCGCCTGCTGCTTTGATTGTTTCTAGTGGCCAATGCGTTAAAACCCATCGGCGTCTTGGGCGGCGTATTTGATCCGGTACATTACGGTCACCTTGCGCTTGCCCGGGAGGCCGCAAAGCGCCTTGATCTCGCTGAGGTTCGTTTCGTGCCGGCAAATGTGCCTCCGCACCGCAGCCAGCCGCATGCTTCGGCAGAGCAGCGCGTGCAAATGCTAAAGCTCGCCATTTCCGGCAGTCCATGTTTTGTTCTGGACTCGCGTGAGATGGCGCGCCAAGGCGCCAGTTACACCGTGGACACCCTGAATACGATGCGTACTGAGCTGGGTGGCAAAAGGCCGCTGTGCTTGCTCATGGGTGCGGACGCCTTTGCGGGCCTTGCCTCGTGGCATCGCTGGACCCGTTTATTTAAATTGGCGCACATCGCCGTTGTTCAACGCCCCGGCTATGATCTAAAAAATCTGCGGCCACGGCTCAGCGAAGAATTGGCGAAACGGAGGGCAAAATCTCCGCACGCGGCGTTCGACATGCCCAGCGGCGCCATCATTATGTTGCGAGTCAAGCCGGTTGCTATTTCTGCCTCGATGATACGGGAAAGGCTGCGTAGCGGAAAAAGCGCACGCAATTTGCTTCCCCCAGCAGTTCTCGATTATATTCAGGAACAGGGTTTATATCATGGAGTGGGATGAGACTCGATAAAATAGTCAAAGCCACAATAGCGGCGCTGGAAGATATCAAGGCGCGGGATATCGTGGTGCTCGACGTGCGTCCCATGACCAGCTTATTTAATTGGATGGTTGTCGCCAGCGCAGACTCAACGCGGCAGGCTAAAGCGCTTTCCAACAACGTGCGCGAAAAGCTGAAATCTTTCGGTGCAAAAATACACGGAGTGGAAGGACAGGAAAACGGCGAATGGGTGCTGGTGGATCTGGGCGAAGTGGTGGTACATATCATGCAGCCCGCTGTGCGCGAGTATTATAACCTGGAACAATTGTGGGGTTATTCCCTGCCAGTGCGCCGCAGACGTAAGGCTTCCCGCAATTAGCGGATGGCGGATGAAGCTGTGGGTTATAGCAGTAGGCAGGAAAATGCCGGCGTGGGTTGACACGGGTTTTTCCGATTACGCGAAGCGAATGCCGCCCGGGAGCAAGATACACTTAATCGAAATCAAAGCGGAAAAACGCACCGCAGGGAAATCGTCGAGCCAGATCCTGGACGCCGAGCGCAGGCGCATAGTTGCTTCTCTGCCGCGCAACTGCCGACAAGTAGTCCTGGACGAACGCGGGCGGGTCCTGAGCACCGAGCAGCTTGCGCAAAACCTTGCAGCCTGGATGCAAACCGGAGGTGATGTGGCATTTGTCATTGGCGGTGCCGATGGTCTGCACCAAGAAATCAAGAACAATGCAGACATCCGGTTGTCGCTTTCGGCGCTGACACTGCCGCACGCTCTGTCGCGCGTGGTGCTGGCCGAACAACTCTACCGTGCAATGTCCTTGATGAACAACCATCCGTATCATCGACCTAGCGGGAACTCATGACATTCGATGTAAAGCGTATTTACCTCGCTTCGCGCAGCCCGCGGCGGCGCGAACTGCTGAAACAGATTGGCGTGAATTTCGAAGTCGTGCAGTTCCGGGAGTATCTGCCGCGTGGCGCCGATGTGGATGAGGCATCGCTCGCGGGTGAGCTCGCGGAGGACTATGTAAAGCGTATTGCGTGCGCCAAAGCGGAAGCCGGTTGGTTGTGTTTGGTTCACCGCAGACTGCGTCGTTTTCCGGTGCTGGCTGCCGACACTACCGCGGCGCTGGAAGGAAAGATTATCGGCAAGCCGGGCAAGCGCGAAAATGTCATAACCATGCTTGGCGAGCTTTCAGGTAGGGAGCATCGTGTGCTCACTTCGGTGGCAATAAAATTCGAGGATAAAGTGCAGTTCAGCGTGTCCACCACGCTGGTGCGGTTTAAGGAGCTTACAGACGAAGAGATCGCTCATTATGCGGCGGCCGGCGAAGCGCTGGATAAGGCCGGCGGATACGCGATCCAAGGCTTGGCCGCCGCGTTCGTCGCTGGAATTGACGGCAGCTTTTCAGGCGTGATGGGCTTGCCATTGTTCGAAACCGCGCAATTGCTGCGTGATTTCGGATACCGTGTACTGTGAGCGAAGATATTCTCATCAACGTCACCCCACAAGAAACACGTGTCGCCGTAGTGCAGCAAGGCGCGGTGCAGGAACTCCATATCGAGCGCGCGAGCGGCCGGGGACTGGTCGGCAACATTTATATCGGCGAAGTGTGCCGAGTGCTGCCCGGAATGCAGTCGGCATTCGTGGAAATCGGCTTGGAGCGCGCGGCATTCCTGCATATTGCGGATATCTGGGTAAAGAGACAAAATGGGGATCACAACACGCCTATCGAAAAACTGTTGCGCGAAGGCCAGAATCTCCTGGTACAGGTCGTCAAGGATCCGATCGGGACCAAGGGAGCGCGCCTCTCTACGCAAATCAGCATAGCAGGACGCATGCTGGTTTATCTTCCGCAGGAATCGTACATCGGCATTTCGCAAAAAATAGAGAACGAAGAGGAGCGGGAGCTTTTGCGGCAGAAAATGCAGCAATTGCTCCCGCAAGAAAGCAGCGGCGGATTTATCATCCGCACGATGGCGGAAACCGCTAGCGAGCGCGAGCTGCATGCCGACATCGATTATCTGCGCAAGCTATGGAGCGATATCCAGAAAAAATCAGAAACTGCTCCAGCGCGTACTTTGCTTTACCAGGACCTAACCTTAAGCCTCCGCGTGCTGCGCGATTTTGTCAGCGATGAAACAGGACACATCGTGGTGGACTCGCGTGAAACATTCCAAAAAATGTCCGCGTTTGCCGAGAAGTATGCGAGCAATGCGCAACAGCGACTGCAGCATTATACCGGCGAGCGGCCGCTTTTTGATCTGCATGGCGTGGAAGATGAAATCGAAAAAGCGTTGGCGCGGCGAGTGGATTTGAAGTCCGGAGGTTACCTCATAATAGACCAGACCGAAGCGCTGACCACCGTCGACGTCAACACCGGTGGATTCGTCGGGGGGCGCAATTTTGACGACACCATTTTCAAGACCAACCTGGAAGCGGCGCATATCATCGCCCGGCAATTGAGGCTGCGCAATCTCGGAGGCATTATTATTGTCGACTTCATCGACATGGAAAGCGAGGAGCACCGTAACGCCGTCCTTGCTGAGTTCAAAAAGGCGCTTTCGCGCGACCGCATGCGCATGACCGTGAACGGCTTTACCACGTTGGGGCTGGTTGAAATGACGCGCAAACGCACGCGCGAAAGCCTTGCCCACGTATTATGCGAACCCTGCCCCACTTGTGAAGGGCGCGGTGAAGTGAAGACGGCACGTACGGTTTGCTACGAGATACTGCGCGAGCTGCTGCGCGAGGCACGCCAGTTCAATACTCGCGAGTACCGCATTCTTGCCTCGCAGGACGTAATTGATTTATTTCTTGACGAGGAATCGCAGAGCCTTGCGATGTTGGGTGATTTCATAGGCCGGCCGATCAGCCTGCAGGCAGAAACCCTGTACTCGCAGGAGCAGTACGACATCGTGCTAATGTAATTTGCCGGTGGCAGACCGGCGGCTGGTTACTTTATTTTGCTTGTCCAAAATAAAGTAACCCAACAAAAGGACGCCCTGCCTCGCCGCCGCTACCCGGTACTCCTCAGTTAAATCGGGCGCTGCGCAACACGCGCTACGCGCTTAAACAGTGCTCGCTCAAAAGCCCCGATTTGGCCTCGTTACTTGGCGGCTCGGAAGGAAATTTAAAACATGCCTGCGACGATATGATAGCCGTGGTCTATGATAATCAGCGCAAGTTGGGCCAAGACCAAAACAAAGAGGGGTGACAAATCCACATTTCCGATCGGGGGAATCAGGCGCTGGAAGGGGCGCAGAAACGGCTTAGTGAGGCCGTTAAAAAGAGGTGCAAGCGGGGCATAAGGATTGATCCAGCTTATCAGTACCTGAACGATGACGCAGGCAATCAGCAAGTAGACGCTGTATTTCAGGACTTCCAGTGCGGCGAGGATCAAAAATGCGGCGGCAGCCACCATGGGGGCTCCCTCGAATACAAAGCCTCTGAGCCAGTAAATCAGCAGCAGCAACAGGGCTTGCACGGCCCACGCAGAAAGGAAAGTTGCCAAATCCAAACCAAACAAACCGGGCAACACACGGCGCGCGGGGCGGACCAGCCAGTCGGTGAGGGCCACCACGAATTCGCCAAAAGGGTTGCGAAACGAGGATTTCAGCAGCTGCATGTAAAAGCGCAGAAGCAGCGCCAACGTAAACAGGCCAATCGCGGTTTCGAGGAGAAATTGCAAACCCTGGGTCAACATGCTTAATCCGCCTCGCCAAGTTCGTCTCCGAGTTCGCGCGAGCGCTCGGCTGCCGCGAGAATTGCGCGCACGATCGCCTCTTTCACCTTGTCGGCTTCCATGCTCGCCAGCGCGCGCTCGGTAGTGCCGCCTTTAGACGTTACGCGCTCGCGCAGCACCGCGAGCGCGTCAGAGCTTGTCGCGGCGAGTTTCGCAGCCCCAAGGAATGTTTGGAGCGCGAGTTTGTGCGCAGTCTCGAGCGGCAGCCCAAGCTGCTTCGCAGCTTCTTCGATGGCCTCGATGAAGTAGAATACGTATGCCGGGCCGCTGCCCGAAATGGCTGTCACTGCATCCATCTGAACCTGGTCCCTGATCCAAACCGTAGGACCGACTGCACTGAGGATCGCCTCCGCTTTCTTCCTTTCGTTTTCGGTTACCTCAGGCAGAGCGTACAGACCCGTGATACCTTCACCGATCAGCGCAGGAGTGTTCGGCATTGCCCGAATCAGATGTCGATGGCCACCCAACCACCGCGAAAGGCTGGTGAGCGTGATACCCGCAGCAACGCTGACAACCAAGTTGGCGTTGGCGGCCAAGCCCGATTTGCGCGCCGCCTCCCGCATTTGCTGAGGTTTTACGGCGAACACGATTATGTCCCCATCGCGCTCTGCCCATGCTTTGCGGGCCTGTGCGAAACACTTGATGCCGTACTTTTGTTTGAGTTTTGTGCACGCCTCGCCGCTGATTTCTACGGCGCGCAACTCCTCGTTCCGACAAAATCCCTTGTCCAGCAGGCCACCAATGAGCGCAGTTGCCATGTTGCCGCCGCCGATAAAGGTGACGTTCATGGCCGTGCTTCAAAGCTATGCGGTTGGGGATGGGATAATTCCGGGTTAGTCGCCTTCAACGAGTTTTTTCAGATTTTCCAGTCCTGCTTTGTACACTGAAGTGATCGTGTTGGTCGCCGTGGCATCATCCTCCCCTGCGGGCGGATTAGCCAGTGGCGATTTACGCTTGAACTTGCCGTACCACTCCACCACGGAACCTCCGCTCTTCGCAGGTTTTACCCTGATGGTGGAAACGTAGTGGGTTACCGGAAGCACGCCTTCTAGGATGGTGTACTTTATACTCATGCCTTTATTGTTATAGCGCACAAGTTTTTCCTTAATAGTTCCCCCGTCTTGCAGGGTAAGCAAGCGCACTGCGTTTTTTTGATTGTCAGTTCCGCTCAAAATCTCGCTTTTCGCGACTGCGGGATGCCAGGTATTAAGCCCGTTGAAATCTTTAATTCTGCCCCATACCGTTTCGGGCGCGGCGCTAATTTCAATGGTTTGTGTGACGGTCAGCCAAGGTAATTTCACCGGTTTTGGAGTTTTTGCCTGCAAGCTGGCAAGGGGCAACGTCAGAAAAAGAACCAATAGCGGCGTGATGATTTTTTTCATTTGTGAGGCTCCATTTTAAGTAGGTTTACGAGCAGAACCAGCGTGGCCCGAGTATAGGGTTTGCGACAGGTACTGCGCAAGCCTTATTGCCAGCTATCTTTTGTCGATTTGCGATCGCCAAAAATAGCTGTTCCCACGCGCAACATGGTTGCTCCTTCCCAAATCGCCGCTTCCAGATCGTGCGACATACCCATGGACAGCGTATCCAGAGAAATGCCTTCGACCGCCAGCGCAGCTTTTAGCTCGCGCAACTGCCTAAATTGGCGGCGTTGCAGGTCAAAGTCAGCGGTGAGTTGAGGAATGGCCATTAAGCCCCGCAATCGCAGGCGCGGTAATGTTTGCACAAATTTGGCAAGCGGCAAGAGGTCACCGGGCGAAACTCCACTTTTGCTGCCTTCGCCGCTGATGTTTACCTGAATGCATACTTGCAGCGGCGCTTGCCCATTGGAACGGGCAAGCGACAGGCGCTCGGCAATTTTGCTTCGCTCTATGGTGTGAACCCATGAGAAATGTTCTGCGACCAGCCGTGTTTTGTTGCTTTGAATCGGCCCAATAAAATGCCAATCGAGAGACAGATGTTTGAGCGCATGAATCTTTTCGAGTCCTTCCTGAGCGCGATTTTCTCCGAACGAGGTCTGCCCGGCGCGGTATGCTTCCTCGATTTTGCACGGCGCAAAGCCCTTGCTAACGGCCACCAGCTGGATCTCGTGTGGCGTTCGCCCGGCGGCTTTGGCGCATGCCTGGATGCGCTCCTTCACGGCTTGCAAAGCCAAAGCGATTGTGGTCATAATGATTCATAAATAAAGGGGAATGAACGGCACCAGCTGCCCGTGGTTGTCCCCTGCCTTCTACTCTCAAAGGATTATAATGGATATAGCCGAATTGCTGGCATTCGTCGTCAAGAATAAGGCATCCGACTTGCACCTGTCGGCGGGGTTGCCGCCGATGATCCGCGTGCTTGGTGATATCCGCCGCATCAATCTGCCGCCGATGGAGCACAAGGAAGTGCACGACATGATGTACGACATCATGAACGACAGCCAGCGCAAGTTCTACGAAGAAAATCTCGAGTGCGATTTTTCCTTTGCGATTCCCAACCTGGCGCGCTTCAGGGTAAATGCTTTTGTGCAAAACCGCGGCGCCGGCGCGGCCATGCGGACGATTCCGACCCGGGTGATGACGCTCGAAGAGCTGAACATGCCTAAAATTTTTAAGGAAATTGTCGACCAGCCGCGCGGCCTGATCTTGGTAACCGGGCCCACGGGGTGCGGCAAGTCCACCACGCTCGCTGCGATGGTTAATTATCTAAACGAATCCCACTATGGCCACATTCTGACAGTGGAAGACCCGATCGAGTTTGTGCACGAGAGCAAAAAATGTCTGATCAACCAGCGCGAAGTCGGGCCACATACGTTGAGTTTTGCCAATGCGCTGCGTTCGGCCCTGCGCGAGGACCCAGATATCATTTTGGTTGGCGAGATGCGCGATTTGGAAACGATTCGGCTGACGCTGACCGCAGCTGAAACCGGGCACCTGGCGTTAGGCACGCTGCACACCAGTTCGGCTGCAAAGACGATCGACCGCATAATTGACGTGTTCCCCGCGGAAGAAAAAGAAATGGTTCGCTCCATGTTGTCGGAATCGCTGCGTGCGGTGATTTCGCAGACTCTGCTCAAGACCTCCGACGGCAGCGGGCGCGTAGCAGCGCACGAAATCATGATCGCTACCCCTGCAATTCGCAATCTGATACGCGAAAACAAGGTGGCGCAAATGTATTCCGCGATTCAAACCGGGCAAAACGTAGGCATGCAGACGCTTGATCAGAACCTGGTGGACATGGTCCGGCGCGGCGTCGTGAATGTAGGCGAAGCACGCAGCAAGGCGATGAACAAGGAACAGTTCTATGGGTAGCAGTCGGTGCAATTTGCAAAGGAGCGGATGATGGAGCGAGAGCAAGCGATAAAATTTATGCACGATTTGCTGCGCCTCATGCTTACTAAAAAGGCGTCGGACCTGTTCCTTACGGTCGGTTTTCCACCGGCGATTAAGGTGGACGGGAAAGTTAAGCCGGTCTCTAACCAGACCCTGACGCCGCAGCATACCCAGGAGTTCGCGCGTGCGTTGATGAATGACAGGCAGGCGCAGGAATTCGAAGCGACCAAGGAATGCAATTTCGCGATCAACCCGCCTGGAATTGCGCGCTTTCGCGTAAATGCTTTTATCCAGCAGGCCCGAGTTGGCCTGGTGCTGCGCACCATCACTACTAAAATTCCAAACTTTGAGGAACTCAACCTGCCGTCGGTGCTGAAAGATATTTCCATGAGCAAGCGCGGGATCGTGATTTTTGTCGGCGGCACCGGCTGCGGCAAATCCACATCGCTTGCGGCGATGGTCGGCTACCGCAATGAAAACACGTATGGCCACATCATTACCATCGAGGACCCGGTCGAATACGTGCACGATCACAAAAACTGTATCATCACTCAGCGCGAAGTCGGAGTAGACACGGACAATTGGTTCTCAGCGCTGAAAAACACTCTGCGCCAGGCGCCGGACGTGATTCTGATCGGCGAAATCCGCGACCGCGAGACGATGGAATACGCGATCGCCTTCGCGGAAACCGGCCACTTGACCCTGTCTACCCTGCACGCCAATAGCGCCAACCAAGCGCTGGACCGAATCATCAACTTTTTCCCCGAAGAACGCAGGCAGCAATTGCTCATGGATTTGTCGTTGAATCTGCGCGCCTTTGTTTCCCAGCGCCTGATCCCGAAAGCGGAAGGCAAGGGACGCATTGCCGCTGTCGAAATCATGTTGAACTCGCCATTGATCTCCGACCTCATTTTCAAAGGTGAAGTGCAGGAGATCAAGGAAATCATGTCGCGATCCCGCGAGCTGGGCATGCAGACTTTCGACCAGTCCCTGTACGATCTGTACGAAGCGGGGCAAATCAGCTACGAGGACGCGCTAAGGAACGCTGATTCGGTGAATGACTTGCGGTTGCGAATCAAGCTGCACAGTTCAGAGGCCAAAGACAAGGACGTTATGTCGGGCATCGACCACCTCAACATCGTTTAGCGAAACATCGTTTATGGCTTCTAAACTTTGTTGCTCGCTTGTCCCGAATGCTCATGTATTGGCATAACACTCCGCTTCGGGCCGAGCTCGCGCCTCGTCTATAAGCCGAACACTGGTTTCGCGCTGCGTTCCTTGATTCAGTCCCGTGTTTTCCTGCGCATGCTGCCAGCTACGATTTTGTACTCGAATAAGCGGCATTCTAACGCGCCGTTATAAAGCGGTGTCCGCCTGGAGGCGTTAAGCCCGATCAATTTCGGTAATCGCATATCGCTGCTGAGAATGTAGCAATTCCAGCCCGCAAATTTTTTTTTGAGAGCATTTCCGAGCTGAGGATAAAACTCCACAAGCATTTTGCTTTCACCCATGCGTTCGCCGTACGGTGGGTTGGTGACCATGACGCCGTGAGGTGCCGGCGCGGAAATTTCAAGTATGTTGGCCTGCTTCAACTGTACCGTGCTTTCAAGTTCGGACGCGGCGAGATTGGCTCGGGTCGTTTCCAGTGCCTTGCCGTAAAGGTCGCTTCCGTAAATTGGCAGTGAAACTTTCGGTTTCTGACGCTGGATGCTTTGATCGAAAATCATCTTCCAGCTGCGCGCGTCGAAATTCATGAATTTCTCAAAGGCGAAATGCCGTTGCATACCGGGCGCGATATCAAGCGCTATCAACGCAGCTTCCACCAGGAAAGTGCCGCTGCCGCACATCGGGTCAAGCAGCCGTGTTGCGGGCGACCAGCCGCTCAAACGCAATACGCCCGCCGCCAGATTTTCGCGCACCGGCGCCTTACTTGTTTGCTTGCGCAGTCCGCGCTTGAAAAGCGGCTCACCGCTTGTATCGAGATACAGAATGAGGGTATGCGCATCAAGAAAAGCATGGACACGTATGTCGGGCGCAGTTGTATTCACGCTGGGCCGCTTGCCGGTATGGGCGCGAAATCTGTCACATATCGCGTCCTTGATTCTGAGGGTAACGAAGTCCAGACTTTTGAGCGTGCAACGCATTGCATCGACCTTGACACGGAAGGTGAGTGCCGGATCGAACCAAGCCTCCCACGGCACAGAGGACGCAATTTGATAAATATCGTGTTCGGTCTGATAGCGGTCTTGTGCTACGTGGCAAAGTACACGGCTGGCAATGCGGCTTTGCAGATTGACCCTGTAACAGAGCGCCAAATCACCGCTGAACTGGACGCCGCCGCTCGCTGCCTGTGTTTCCGCGGCATTAAGCTCGCGTAGTTCTTCCGCCAGCACCGTTTCTAGGCCGCGCGGACACGGAGCGAAAAATTTTTTCATGGGTGTAAACTAGAGTTGGAAATAAGATACTACAGGTAAAGCCTGGTCCTTGAATAATCTCGCTTATTTGCTCAAGCAGAAGCTCGATGCGCCGCAAAAACCGCTCTACCGAGAGTTTGTTGATGGCGCGTGGCGCTTTTTCACCGCGCAAGACATCGCGGCCATGGCGATGCGCTGGCAACAGGCGTTCCGCAGCCAAGGCTTGGAAAAAGGCGACCGCGTCGCACTGTGCCTAAAAAACGGCACAACCTGGGTCGCAATAGACATGGCTAGCCTTGGAATGGGGCTCGTAGTGGTGCCGCTTTATGTCAACGACAATGCCGCAAATATCTCGTGGTGCGTGGCCGATTGTGAGGCGAGATTATTGGTCTTGCAGAACACGCGCATTCTGGAGACCTTGCGCCGCGCGAACAATCAATTACCACCTGTCGTTTGCATCGAAGCTGATTCCAGAATAGATAAGGCGGACAACGCCCTACCCAAGGCGGGTGATGAATTCATAGTTGAGGAAGTCGAGCCCGACAGCCTGGCAACCGTAGTTTATACGTCTGGTACAACGGGTCCTACAAAGGGCGTGAAATTATCGCACGACAACATACTTTCCAATGTCCGCGCTGTGAAGCGGGCGGTTGAACTTTATGCAACCGACCGCGTGCTCTCGGTCTTACCGCTGTCTCACATGTTTGAGCGCACGTGCGGCTATTACCTGACTTTGTCGGAGGGGGTGCAAGTTATTTATACGCGCGGCATCCAGCAATTGAATGAAGATATGTCGACGCAGCAGCCATCGATCCTGATTGCAGTACCGCGCGTGCTGGAACGGTTCAAGGCGCGCATCGAGGACAAGTTGGCCGGTTTCTTTTCAAAGCGACTGCTGTTTGCGCTGACCGTCAAACTCGGCTGGCGCGTCTATCAGCGGCAAGCCACGTTGCCGGAGCGCATGCTATACGGGCTGTTGAAAAAACGGGTCGCGGCTCCTATCTTGGCCAGGCTCGGAGGGAAATTACGCATGGTAGTGGTGGGCGGCGCGGCGCTGGATGAGCGCGTGGGGCGCACGTTCATCGGCTTGGGATTGCGCATTACGCAAGGCTATGGGCTCACCGAAACCTCGCCCGTGATTGCCGGCAATCGCGAAGGAGACAGGGACCTCGCCTCGGTCGGCGCACCGCTGGAGAATCTTCAAATTCGCGTTAATGAAGCAGGCGAACTCTTGGTGCGTGGCCCCTCGGTGATGCTGGGCTACTGGCGCAAGCCGGAAGCCACGCAGCAGATATTGGACGAGGAGGGTTGGTTAAACACGGGCGACCAGGTGGAGATCCGCAACGGGAAAGTTTACATCAAAGGGCGTACCAAGGACGTTCTTGTGCTTTCCAATGGGGAAAAAGTGCCGCCGCAGGAAGTGGAAACCGCCATCCTGAGCGACGGTGTTTTCGAGCAGGTGATGTTGGTGGGCGAAGGTCGCGCTTATTTAACCCTGCTCGCGGTGACGCAAGAAACGGACCGGGACATACTTATCAGACGCGCCAACGAGAAACTCAAAAACTTCCCGCGCTATATCCGAGTGCGCCGCGTGATTCCGTTTAAAGAACCGTGGACCATTGAAAGCGGCCTCATTACACCCACCCTGAAAGTAAAACGCAAGAAGGTATTCGAGAAATTCAGTGCGGAAATCGAGAACGTCTACAGTGGAGCCGGTTAAAACGGTTTTACGACCACCAGAATCACAACGGCAATGAGGATAACGGTAGGAAATTCGTTTATCCACCGGTAAAAGCTCGAACTGTGCGTCTTGGGGTCATTCTTGATGTCGATCAGCAGCTTCCCGCAGTACATGTGAAAAAGAATGAGCAGAATCACCAAGCCTAACTTGACATCCAGCCACATGCCGGATTTAACAGAGCCCAGCAGCAAGACGCCAAAGAGCAATGTCAGCACAGCCCCGGGCGTCATGATGTATAAGTAGAGCTTGCGTTCCATGACCTGGAACCGCTCTTGACCGACTTTGTCATCCGCTTCCGAGTGGTAAACAAACAGCCGCGGCAAGTAAAATAATCCTGAGAACCAGGTAACCATTGAGATCACGTGAAACGCCTTAATCCAAAGCATGACAAATGTTCCTGCATCGCAAAGGATTTGCTAATTCAACGGCCGAGCGCGCTCGAAGAGTCGTGCGATCATTCGGTTCGGTTGTAACATGGAGTTGGCGCGCGTTGGGCATGCCTAAGATCGGAACGCGTTAAGCACGATTTGTTTGAGTTCAGGAAGATGCCCGTGAAAAAAATGGCTGGCGCCGGGCAGCACGATTACCTGCAATTTTTGCGGTTGCGCCCACGCGAGCACGGCCGCCAGCGGAACCACTTCGTCCTGGTCGCCGTGAATGACCAGGGCGCTGGCCGGGACATGGCCGACGTCGAAGCGCGTCACTGCGGGCGCGACCATTAGCAGCTTTTCAGCGGGCAACTGTTTTATTACACGAGACTGCACGTAAGCGCCGAAGGAAAATCCCGCGAGCACAAGCGGTAAGTTGCCTATGTGTTCTAGTGCATGTTGCGCTACAGCCAGCATATCCTGCGTTTCACCTTCCCCCTCGTCGAAACTGCCATGGCTTTCTCCCGCGCCTCGCAGATTGGGCCGCAGCGCCACGTAGCCGAGTTCAACAAAAGCCTTGGCGAGCGTATGCACGACTTTATTATCGAGCGTGCCGCCAAACAGCGGGTGGGGATGAGCAATCAGCGCAATACCGCGGTGCTGCTCTCCGGGATCGTTGACCACGGTTTCCAGCTTGCCCGCCGGACCATGAATGAATACCTTTTGTGGAGTGGAGGGATGCAAGCAGCCGAAAGCGCTTCAAATCTTAAGGCGCGGGACAACGCGTCCGTGCAGCAGATGCTCTTCGATAATTTCGTCTACATCGTGTTTGTCCACATAGGTGTACCACACGTTATCCGGGTACACCACCAACACTGGCCCCTCATCGCAACGGTCCATGCAACCCGCCGAGTTGATGCGGATCTTGCCTTTGCCGGTGAGATTAAGCGCCTTTATTTTTTCCTTAGCATAGCCGCGCATCTCGCGTGAATTGTGATTGTTACAGCACGTTTCGCCCGGTTCACGCTGATTGCAGCAGAAAAACACATGCTTACGATAATAACTCACGGCCCCCGGCCTTACGCAGAAGCAGTTGAATTCATTATACTCGATGCCGCATCCGGGCACGCAGCTTGTGGACAAACAGGCAGATATAGGCGAGAGCGGCGAACGGCCATAGCTCGGCCACGACACGCGCCAAGCCGGTGAAATTAAGCAAATGCCCATAATGCCAGCTGAACAGGCCCAGCGCCGCCCGCGCATCATTGCCCGGCAGGTGTGATATGAAAATGCCAAACGCGAGCACGAAAGCGCACAGCAGGATTACTTGGCGCAGCGACAGGAGTAGCGAGGCTGCGACGACAAACAGACCATAGCCAATTCCAACAACCGACTCGGGGGCCAGCCATTGCAGCATTGCCTGCGGTTTGAGGAGCGCCGCAGCAGCCAAGAACTTAGTGACGGAAGCTGTTAGCAGCAGCACTACCATTGCAATGAATGCGGCTTTTGCGGTACGCATCAGCAGCATTAAGAGCAAACCGACGGCGAGAGTATTGCACATTGCAGATAACATGCCCAGCAGACTAAAAGTGCGCGTATATAGGCCGTCGTTTGCCGTGAAAAAAACTGTACCCAGAAGCGGCAACGAGGGATTTAATTGGCTCACATACCACAGGCCCAGCAACACCAGTCCCATATCGCCAAGGCTCCCGGCAACGAACCATTGGTCGCGAAAACTTGCCAGATGGTCGGTAATTAGATCGCGCACGTCCCGGCGTGACGCAATGATTGCGCCCATCATGCCGCCCATTCCGTTGGTCAGCACATCCAGCCCGGAGCTGGTGCGGGAAGGCAAATATGTCTGCACTGCCTCCATTGCCACGCTTAACGCAATTCCGGAAAGTGCGGATACCGTCAGTGCCTGTTTAACGCTGAATCGGGAGTGCAGCGCCACCACCAGCAGAAAACCCAGCGGCAGATAGGCCAGGAAATTGATAACAATATCGGAGCCGCGGATATGCCGAGGCCAGGACGCAAACAGAAAAGACCGGATTTCAGTACCCGGATCGCGCCATCCTGCAAATGGCGTTAAGCTGGCATAGACGATAAGGAGCACATAAGCCAGAACGAGATAACCGGCAAGCCTTGAACCCCGCGGATACGTAACCGATTTGTCAGTTGCAGGCAGAGAAACCATGAATTTCGCGTCGAGATCGCACTCTAACACCTTTGAGGCATCATTTTATGTCGTCATTTGACAACAGCGGCAATAACATCTGCAAACGATTTTGCTACATCCGTGCAGCCGCAGGACAAAAATGTGCAGTATAATTCAAGCGAGGAGTTTTATTCGGAGCTTACCATGCCTATCGACCGAATTTTCCCTTACATAATTATGGCTGCGCTAAGCCTTTTGTTCGCGGCGCATGCCGGCGCGTCCGAGGTGCAGCAATCGGGCAGTTGTTTCATCACGGGAGATTGCGCGAAAGCGCCGCAGGAGAAGCCAGCCAGCATAGCAACCAGCACCAAAAATCAAAAAGACAAAGACACATACTCCCAAGACACCGTAGTCAAGGATGCCACTGCTTTCTTCGGCGAAGGCGCTGAAAGCATTGCCAAGGTCATCGAGAAAGCTTTCAAGGACCATGGCCGGCCCACCGGTTACATTAAGGGCGAGGAAGCAAGCGGCGCATTCATCGTGGGCTTGCGTTATGGTGACGGCACGCTGACGTTAAAGAATAAGGGTGACTACAAAGTCAACTGGCAAGGACCGTCGGTCGGTTTTGACGTGGGTGCGGACGCATCGAAGGTGTTCGTGCTGGTTTACAACCTGCAAAATGTGGATGAACTTTACCAGCGGTTTCCCGCGGTCGACGGAAGTCTTTACTTCATCGGAGGCACAAGCCTCAATTACCATCAAAGCGGAAATGTTATCCTGGCACCGATCAGGCTCGGAGTGGGACTTCGCTTCGGAATAAACGTCGGCTATATCGATTACACGAAAACCAAGAGCTGGAACCCGCTTTAGACGCGGGGCGGCTCGGAAGACGTTCTTTCCTATTCGAATGCACCGTTAAGTACCGGGTCTCTTTTTGACCTCGCACGTCTCTTGTTTTAATAATGCATATCCATATCCTCGGCGTCTGCGGCAGTTTCATGGGCGGAATCGCATTGCTCGCCAAGCAGTCGGGGTATAAAGTCACGGGCTGCGATGCCAACGTCTACCCACCGATGAGCAACCAGCTGGAAAAGCAAGACATCGCCATCACTAACGCTTTCTCCGCTGATCAAGTGAAGCTCAATCCAGACGTCTTCGTTATCGGAAACGTAATAACCCGCGGCAATCCGCTGATGGAGGAAATCCTCAACCGCGGGCTGCCTTATGTTTCCGGGCCGCAATGGCTGGCCGAGAATATCCTCAGAGACAAATGGGTTATGGCAGTCGCCGGGACGCACGGCAAGACCACAACCGCTTCAATGCTTGCATGGATTCTGGAGCAAGCAGGCTTTACTCCGGGTTTTCTCATCGGCGGCGTGCCTGAAAACTTTGGAATTTCTGCGCGATTGTCCGAGACAAAATTCTTCGTCATCGAAGCGGACGAGTACGATACGGCATTTTTTGACAAACGCTCCAAATTTGTTCACTACCGTTCGCGCACCACCGTTCTCAACAACCTGGAATTTGATCATGCGGACATTTTTCCGGACCTCGCTGCAATAGAAACCCAGTTTCACCACTTGGTCCGCACGCTGCCATCTAACGGGCAGATCATCGCCAATGGCCGCGACGCAAACATCCGGCGCGTACTGCAACGCGGCTGTTGGACGCCGGTGGAATTTTTCGGCACTGACCAGCAATGGCAGGCAGAGAGCGTCGGCTCAAGCGTTGTTATCACCGACAAAGGCAAGACAATAGGCGCGCTGAAATGGAGCCTGCTCGGCGAACACAACCGGTTGAATGCGCTCGCCGCGCTGCTTGCCGCGCGGCATGCCGGTGTGCACGTTAATGAAGGAATTGCGGCGCTGCAAAAATTTCTAAGCGTCAAGCGGCGCATGGAAGTCAAAGGTGTAATAAACGGCATCACGGTGTACGATGATTTTGCCCATCATCCGACTGCGATCCGCACCACGCTGGAGGGGCTGCGCGACAAAGTAGACGGGGCCCGAATAATCGCGGTGCTCGAGCCGCGATCCAACACTATGAAAATGGGCGTGATGAAAGACGTCCTCGCGGAAAGCCTCGCGCTCGCCGACCAAGTATTTTGTTACACGGCAAATCTCAGTTGGGATGCAAAAGCCGCGTTGCAACCCCTGGGCGGCCGCGCGCATACCTATAGCGACCTGGAGCAGCTGCTTCGTGTCGTCGTCAGCAGCACGATTCCGGGGGATCATGTGCTGATCATGAGCAACGGGGATTTTGGGAATATCCATAGCAAATTGCTCGAGGCGCTGAGTCGGTTGCGTGAAGTTCCTGTACGTCCACGGGTTTAACAGCTCATCGGCGTCAATCAAGGCGCGCTTGATTCGGGAGGAATTGCTGCGCTTGGACCGTGGGCATGAATTTCGTGCACCGGACCTGCCCCACCTGCCGAGCCGCGCAATGCAAACACTGGAGCAGGAAATCACGAGGCAACGCACCCGAAATATTGCCTTAGTCGGCAGCTCGCTCGGTGGTCATTATGCGACTTGGTTGGCAGAGAAATATGATCTTGTCGCGGTACTGGTAAATCCTGCGGTAAACCCGCATGTTGCGCTCACGCCGTGCCTGGGCAGGCAGACGAATATTTATACTGGTGAACGGTACCGGTTTACGCTGCGACACCTCAGCGAGCTCGAGCAATATAACGTGACCGCGATTTCTCATCCCGAACGCTACCTGCTATTGGTGCAGACCGGGGACAAAGTACTGGATTACCGCCATGCACTCGAAAAGTACCGCGGTGCGCAGCAGGTTGTGATCGAAGGCGGGGAGCACGGCTTCCGGAATTTTTTTGATTACGTTCCGTTGATTCTGGGCTTTGCCGCAGGCAAATTAGTTCAGCCGGCAACCGCAAGTCCTAGAGTATAATTCCTGAAACCCTAAATTGCCGTTCACAGCGCCGGCCCGCGTGATCCCATGAACGTTTTTTACGAAGAAGACGGCACGTTCAAGGTCGGAACCATCCTTGCCGACAACGACAACACCCTGCAGGTTGAAGCCGCATTCGGCAAGCGGGGCAAAATCAAGTCCAGTTGGTTATTGTTCAGATTTGAAGATCCTGAAAAGATACAGTTCATGGAACGGGCACAGCAAGTGGCGACAAGTATTGACCCGGATTTCCTGTGGTCTTGCTGTGGCGAAGGCGAATTTTGCTACGAGGCGTTGGCGCGCGAATATTTCGGACACCAGCCAAGTCCGGTCGAAGCCGCGGGCCTGCTCATCCGACTCCATGGTTCACCAATGTATTTTTATAAGAAAGGCCGGGGCCGCTATAAGGCAGCGCCCCCCGAAGCCCTCAAGGCGGCGTTGGCAAGCATTGAAAAAAAACGTGTTCAGGCAGCACAGCAGGCGAATTACGTCGAACAGTTGATCCAGTTCAATTTGCCCCGCGAATTTGCTGCGCAGCTTACGAGGCTGCTTTACAAACCTGATCGTTCCGGAATTGAATTCAAAGCGCTCGAAGTCGCGGCGGCGGCGACCCATTTGACGGTTGCCCACCTTCTGGAGAAATGCGGCGCGATCCCATCAACGCATGATTACCATGTGGAGCGTTTTTTGTTTGAGCACTTCCCCGAAGGTATTGAGTTTGGCGATTTCGGTGAAATGACCGAGCCACAGGGACTGCCACTAGCCGAAGCCGAGGCGTTCAGCATTGACGATGTAACCACGTCCGAGATTGATGACGCATTTTCGGTTTCGCAAGTTGCCGATAAGCATTGGCGAATAGGTGTACATATCGCGGCGCCCGCATTGGGCTTCGCAACTGACTCAAGACTCGATTCGATCGCTGCGCGGCGCCTGTCGACCGTGTATATGCCGGGCCGCAAAATTACTATGCTGCCGGAATCGGTGATAGGAAAATTCACGCTGACCGAACGTACCAATCGTCCAGCGGTATCAATGTATTTGGAGGTTTGTGGCAGCGACCTGACAATCGTCGCCTCGTCAACCAGGATTGAGCGAGTGCCCATTGGCGCGAATCTGCAACGCGGCGCGCTGGAGAAGATTTTCAACGAAAGCACGCTGTCAACGGGTAAGCTGGATTTTCCTTTGGGCAGCGAGCTGAAACTGCTGTGGCAATTTGCGGAAACTCTGGAAAAGTCGCGGGCGAGGGCTGAGGCCGTAGGCATGCCTCAGCTTGACTACAATTTTTATATTGAGAACGGACACGTCACCATTACTGAACGACGACGCGGCACGCCGGTAGATAAAATAGTTTCGGAGCTGATGATTTATGTGAACACCGCCTGGGGAAAGCTGCTCGCGGACAATCAAATTGCGGCTATTTTCCGCGCCCAGGGAAATGGCAAAGTGAAAATGAGCACGGCTCCCGGGGAGCATCAAGGACTGGGTGTCGGCCAATACATTTGGGCGAGCTCGCCCCTGCGACGCTATGTGGACCTCGTCAATCAACGCCAACTGCTCGCATGGATTAATGGCGATATTCCTCCCTATGCAAGAAACAGCGGGCGGCTGCTTATTGCGATGCGCGATTTTGAGTTGGCATACGAAGCTTACGCCCTGTTTCAGCGCACCATGGAGCGTTACTGGTGCCTGCGCTGGCTGCAACAAGAGTCAGCGAGCCTCCTGCCAGCCACAGTGGTTAGGGATAATCTGGTGAAAATAGAAAAATTGCCGCTGTACGCCCGCATCACTTCTATGCCTGAACTGCCCGCCGCCAGCCGAGTAGAGGTCGAGATCTCGCAACTGGATTTTCTTGAACTCAGCTTTGCATGCCGCCATAAACGCAGTCTGGATACGCAGTGACAGCACGCATTTTGTTGATTAAAATGCCACATTTGCTTTTAGCAAGGTTACGCATTGTCCCATACAATAAAAAATGAGGTGTGTTTCCAGCAACAGGCCGGTGAACGCAGTTCGCGCGATGCTTATGGTTCGAGCTATGGCAGCGAAAAACGTAGCGCCGCGCTTTTGCGCAGTCCGGATGGAAGACGCTTTGCGGGCGTCGTATTTCGTCGCTGGACATCGGCTTGGCATTGAACAAACTGCGCGGCTTGTTTGGCGTGCGCCGCCCTCGACCGGGCTGCCACGCCTGCGCAGGAATCAGTCAGAGGTTCGCTAGGTGCAGTTCGAGATGACAGCGCTAAAACGCGCATCCGTGTCGCTGGGGCAAAAGATCGCGATGATGGATGTATCCACGCGCTTGCAACTGGCTCTGCTCGTTTCTTTCACCTTGCATTCGATATTTCTGCTAGGCGTCAACTTCAAATTTCCCGACTCGACCAAGCGCGTTCGTGATGGATTGCCCTTGGAAGTTGTACTGGTCAACAGCAGGACCGTTTCCAAGCCGCTGCATCCTGACGTGTTGGCGCAATACAATTTAGATGGCGGTGGCAATACCGAATCTGAACGCCGCGCCAAGAGTCCGTTGCCGGTGCGCAAGAAAAATGAGCATCCGTCAGATCAGCTGGTACGCGCGCAACGCCGGGTGGCGAAGCTGGAAGAAAAGGCGCGCAAACTGGCCGCTCAGGTGTCGGAGAAAAAAATCGAGCAACAGGAAAGCCCGCCGCAAACCGAAAAACCAAAAGTCAAAACACCTGACGCCATGGACCTGGTGCAAAGCGGATTGGAAGAGGCGCGGCTCGAAGCACAAATCGCCAGGGAGCAAGAAGAATACCAGCACCGGCCGCGGCGCATGTTTATCGGCGCGCGCGCCAAGGAATATGCATTTACCCGCTATGTGGATGACTGGCGGATCAAAGTAGAACGCATTGGCAACCTGAATTACCCGGACGCGGCGCGGCGCCAGAAGATCTATGGCAGCCTCGTGCTTACCGTGTCAATCAGAGCTGACGGCTCTGTGGAATACGTGGAAATCAACCGCTCATCAGGGGAAAAAATCCTGGACGCTGCGGCGATCCGCATCGTGCAATTGTCCAGCCCGTTTGCGCCGTTTTCCGAGGAAATGCGCAAGAAGGTCGATATCCTGAGTATTACTCGAACCTGGACTTTCACGCGCAGCGACCAGCTCAGCGGCGAGGAGTAAACACGGTGTCCAAACCTGCGCACCGCGAAGTCCTAATCAGCGACGTACATGACTGACCGCTACGCAGTGATCGGTAATCCAGTAGCGCACAGCAAGTCTCCGCTGATTCACACCAAATTCGCGCAACAAACCGGCGAGGATGTTTCGTATACCGCCATCCTTGCCACTCGCCAAAGCTTTGCCGTTGCGGTATCGGATTTCATCGCGCAGGGCGGCAAAGGAATGAATGTCACCGTGCCGTTCAAGGAGCAGGCATGGAAGTCCTTGACGACCGATCTTCGTCCGCGCGCGGCGGCGGCGAGGGCAGTGAACACGCTGACGTTCGAAAACGGCAAAATCATCGGCGATAACACAGACGGTGCGGGCCTGTTGCGCGACATCGAGATCAATCTCAAATTTCCTGTAGCCGGGAGGCGGGTGCTATTGATGGGTGCAGGCGGCGCAGCCCGCGGTATTCTGCCGGAACTGCTTCGCAGGCGTCCGGCATCACTCCATATTGCTAATCGCGATATCAACAGGGCGCGCGACTTGAAAGACGGGTTTCATGCGTCGGAAAATCTGGAAGTAGCCGAGTACCCGGACTTAAGCGGCGTTCAGTTCGAATTAATAATCAACGCAACCTCGAGCAGCCTGAACGATGAGTTACCGCCCTTGCCAAAAGGGATATTCGCCGCCGGGGCGCTGGCCTACGACCTCATGTACGGCAAGGGACTCACGCCATTTTTGCGGTTTGGCCAGACGCAGGGCGCCGTTAAACTGGCTGACGGCCTGGGAATGCTGGTTGAGCAGGCCGCCGAATCGTTTTTAATTTGGCGCGGTGTGCGTCCCGATACCCATCCAGTCATCGCCATGCTTAAAGGTGAGGAGTAAAGATTGAGGTGTGAGGAAGTTACAGGTTTAACGCCGCCGTCGCGCTCCAGTTTGTTTTACCCTTTACATTTTACCGGGCGCATCTTGCGACGTTGAAGATATTGTGGCGCTGGCTGTGGCGTGCCGCCGCCTTTCTGGTCGCAGCGGTATTCGTCTATCAATTGTGGTTTTTCTTGCATATCTGTTACTGGGTGCACCATAACCCCGATGACACCGCATTCATGGAAACACGGCTGGAAGTGCTTCAATCGAAGAATCCACGCGCCGCATTGAAGCACGAATGGGTGCCGTACAATAAAATTTCGGTGTACCTGAAGCGCGCACTGATCGCTGCCGAAGACGCGAGGTTCCTGGAGCACGAGGGATTCGACTGGGAAGGAATAGAACAAGCTTACGAAAAAAATCTTCGAAGAGGAAAAATTGTCGCCGGCGGTTCAACCATCAGCCAGCAGCTGGCTAAAAATTTGTTTTTGTCCAGTAGCCGCACGCCGTGGCGGAAGGTTGAGGAAGCGCTGATCACCTTGATGCTTGAATCCGTGATGGACAAGCGGCGCATTTTGGAGATTTATCTCAATACCATCGAGTGGGGAAACGGCGTCTTCGGCGCTGAAGCCGCCGCCCGGCACTATTACGGTGTTTCCGCTTCTGCGCTTTCAAGGGAACAGGCGGCGCGGCTTGCCGCGATGGTGCCCAACCCCCGTTTTTACGACCGCAACCGCAATACCCATTGGCTAAACCGTAAGACCGAAATCATCCTTGACAGAATGAATGCGGTCGAAGCGCCCTGAATTCTAGATCTTCATAAAGAAATTTACCGGCACGGTTAGGATCGGCCGGCAAATACCCTATAATCCGACCAACGGCGCGTTCAAAATCCCGGTTCGCAATGGATGCGCGATGTCTAAATTCGGCGCGGATTGCGCCGGTAATGGAAACTGACCATGGCGGAAATGGAAGAAACCCAGCAAGAGAGAGCGCCGGAAACTCTGCAAAATATAATCCGCCTGCTGCGCAAACAAGAAGCGCGTCCCAATGAGCAGAATCTAGCTCAATTGCAAAAAAGCCTGGACGCGCTGCACCCGGCCGACGTCGCTTACGTTCTCGAAGCACTGCCACTCAAACAGCGGATGATCGTTTGGAACCTGGTGAAAGCTGAGCGGGACGGGGAGATCCTGCTGGAGGTTTCCGATGCGGTCCGCGAAACACTGATCGCGAACATGGAGGCCGAGGAGCTGGTTGCCGCCGCCGAGACCCTGGACACCGACGAAATTGCCGATCTCGCTCCCGATTTACCGCGCGACGTGGTGCAAGATATCTTGGATTCCATGGATGTGCAGAATCGCGCGCGCCTGCAGACGGCGATGGCCTACCCGGAAAATACCGTGGGTGCACTCATGGAGTTTGAAGTGGTAACCATTCGCGACGATATCAAGCTTGAAGTGGTGCTGCGTTATTTGCGCCGTTTTGATGAGCTGCCCGGGCATATGGATGCGCTCTTCGTGGTGGACCCGGACGATACCCTCAAAGGCGTATTGCCGCTGAAGCGTCTGCTGGTGAGCGACCCGGACATTAACGTCGCAGGGCTGATGCTGAAGGAATTCGTGAGTTTCAATCCGCAGGATGCCGCCAACGAAGCCGCGCTGGCGTTTGAGCGCTACGGGCTGGTTTCCGCCCCGGTGGTCAACGACCAAAATAAGCTGGTTGGACGTCTAACCGTCGAGTCAGTCGTGGAATACATCCGCGAGAAAGCGGATACGCAGATACTTAGCAATGCAGGTTTGCGCGAGGAAGAAGACCTGTTCGCGCCGGTGCGCGAAAGTACCAAGAACCGCACCTTGTGGCTGGGGATCAATCTTATTACCGCCTTCGCCGCCTCCTGGGTAACTCATTTGTTTGAAGCGTCGATTGAAAAGATCGTGGCCCTGGCGGTATTGATGACCGTGATTCCAAGCATGGGAGGCAACGCCGGAACCCAAACCATGGCGTTGGTTACCCGCGGCTTGGCGCTGGATCAGGTCAGCCGGGACAATATCCCGCATTTGTTCAACAAGGAAGTGGCGGTTGCCTATATTCAAGGATTGATTTGGGCCATGGTGGTGGGTGTGCTGGCGGCGTTGTGGTATCGCGACCTGAAGCTCAGCCTGGTTTTCGGCGCCGCGATGATAATCGAATTATTCGCCGCGGCCTTGAGCGGCGTCGCGATTCCGCTTATATTGCGGCGTTTCAGGATTGATCCGGCGGTCGGCACCACAGTGATCCTCACTACCGTAACCGATGTGGTCGGTCTGTTCAGCTTTCTGGGTCTGGCGACACTGTTCCTGGTCTGAACCGATCCGTTTCGCGTCCTCTGCCGCAAGTGCTCCGGGACGTTCAGCAATTCAGCGGGCCGCGGTCTCCACTGTACCGCCGCAGCGGCATGCCCTGCTAGGTTGATGTGGAGAACTCTCCCGAACTCGGGCCAGTGCTCACGGTCAAAATGTTGAGATTGCAATAGGCGGGAATGTAAGGAATCAGGCTGCTGCGCGACGTATGCTTGTAACCCGAATTCGCGAGCTCGCGATGCTAATCGAGACATCGGTCGATGTTTTGCTTTCGGAAGTAATAACCAGGCGGTATATCCCAAGCGTCGCGATTTCATGAAGCCCGGGGTAGCGGCCGCGGCGCGTGGGCGATTTCCGGACTGTTCCTGCACTTATTTTTGGTTGACCGTTTAGAGGGTCACAATGATCGAGTTGGTTCGCAGGGTTAACGGCACGCCGTCCCTTAAGGGCCGGCGGGCTTTCTTAGTTAAAGTTGCATGGTTACTGGGTGGATTTGCCTGGTGGTCGATGCCTAAGACTGAGGCAGCCACCGCGGCGACGGCGGAATCTGCACCGCAAAGTGTCTTGATCGTTCAGTTCTCGGATCTCGGCACACGCGAGTCCGCGGTCAGAGTTTCGAAGATCGTTAAGAGCGCCGCCGCTTGGCGCATGCGGCTGTCAAGTTTGGCATTTACCGTAACCCGCAATGCTGGGACAGAAATACCCTACACGGGTGCGTACTGGAATTTGCATGAAAAAGGGCTGTATCGATGCATCTGCTGCGGCACCGCATTATTTAGTTCTGAAACGAAATTTGATTCCAGAACGGGCTGGCCAAGTTTTTGGCAGCCGATTGCACAGGAAAATATCGAAGAGTTCCAGGATCGGAGCCTCGGCATGATCCGAACCGCGGTTTCCTGTAAACGCTGCGATGCTCACTTGGGCCATGTCTTCGATGATGGCCCCAAGCCTACGGGCCTTCGGTATTGCATAAATTCAGTCGCGCTGCGGTTCGTTAAGTCAGCATGAGATCGTCGTCCGATTCTTTATTGGAATTTGGGGATGGTGGCGTCAAATTGGACGCGAATCGCAGCGATGGTTTTTAACCGTCATCGCCAGTTACCGGCCGCTGTTTGGGACAGCGGGATATAACTCTGAAAGGGCAGGATGATGAATAGCTTATTCGTTCGCCGAGTTTCAACTCTTACGATTTTGATTGCTGTCCTGGGGTTCTCCGCCTGCGGGATTGCGGGCAAGGACGCTCTGGCGGTCCAGCTGCCGAATCCTGTGGTCGACGCCCCATTGGCGAATGCCAGTGGCCAGCAGACCGCCGTACTCGCCGGCGGATGCTTTTGGGGCATTCAGTTGGTGTACCAGCACGTAAAAGGCGTCACCGCCGTGACTTCGGGGTACTCGGGAGGTACGGCCAAGAACCCGGATTACGAATTGGTCAGCACGGGGACAACCGGACACGCTGAGTCCGTGAAGATTAATTATGATCCATCGCAAATAACCTACGGCGAGCTGTTAAAAATTTACTTTTCGGTCGCCCATGACCCGACGCAACTTGACCGTCAGGGACCGGACGTGGGAACCCAGTACCGGTCGGCGATTTTTTACACTGACAGTGACCAGCAACGCATCGCACTAGCCTACATAGACCAATTACAAAAGGCGAAAATCTATTCGCAGCCCATTGTGACGAAAGTTGATCCTTTTACAGCGTTCTACCCTGCGGAAGACTATCATCAAAATTACGCGACACTCCACCCGCATAGCCCGTATATCATGATTAATGATCTTCCCAAGCTTTCAAACTTGAAAACGACGTTCCCCGCCCTTTATCGACCCGAAAAGGCGCCAGCCGACTGACTATCGCCAGGCGGCGTTGTTGATTAAACGGCGCATCGGTCGATAACGACCGCAATTCGTCCCGAGATGCTTCGCGTAATCCGATTTGATAGGGCCTGTTCTGCAAGCATTGCGCCAGATTGAAAGGCGGCTGAATTCGCCGCTGCCGGCGACCTGGTGTACTTCCGGTGCTGGTGAACAACGGGATCCCGGGCCGCTCCATCGCGCCGTGATACGCGGGTTTCTATCGCGCTTGAGATTGTTTATTGTAGCGGCGCATGGGCGGCCCGCTTAACGCCGTTTTGAGGCAGCGTTACGGAACGTGTGTTTATGCCGTCCACATTATGGCGCAACCCGGCGGCAAGGATATTTCCGGACGGTTCGCTTTGCCGATCGGATTGCCAAGGGGAGTGACCATTGGCTGCGCCTTGCGTCGCGCATCACCTGGCGGAAAGCCGCCGTCACAACCGAGTTGCAGTTAATCAGAGTTTCCTTTAATTTCTCCGGCCAGTGCTTTTCTCAGCCGCTCCTTCTGTATCGCTCGTTTTGCCCGCTTAGTTTTTAGCCCATGCGCCCCGCCTTTCCTCATCAGCGGGTTAAGCACAACTGGATTGCGGGGTTTAAGCCGCACTTTGTGGCGCGATCTCATGCCGGGCAGACTCTGTATGGAAATCAGTATTTGGGGAGACAACGTGTGGAACCGGAAAGAATTCAGGCGGCCATAATGACCGCCTGCTTTGAAAAAAGGCTGATTTACGAGAAACCAGCCTTGTATTTCATTTTATATTCTTGTTAGATCTTTTTCTTTTTGGACTTCTTTGCCTTCTTTTTGGCTGCCATTTGCGACTCCTTTCAAGTTTTTTTCTAGTTTCTAACGCGCGGAGTATTTCTTCCGCACTCCCAAAGCATCGATATCATGTGAATTGCTAATTCTCTCGAAAAACCTGGCAAGAGAACGATAACGAATGCTCGGTGCACCAATTCTATTCCACTTTTTTAAAGAAACACAACATTTTTTTTAACTATTTTCATTTTTATTACCGTCGCGAGATTTCAAAATATCGTTCGAATTGATTTTCTCAGTCACATTAGCGCGCTTTCAAGAATTAATCTCACGCCTGCAACAATGCGCGCCTAGGAAAGCAGCATCTCAGCTGAAAAAAGCTGATCCGCTGTTTCTCGCCTGCGGATAAGGAAAGTTTTGTCATCATCGACCATTACTTCCGCAGCGCGCGGGCGGGAATTATAGTTCGAGCTCATGCTCATGCCATATGCGCCGGCCGACATTACCGCCAGCAGGTCGCCTTCAGCCAGTCCGAGCTTGCGGCCGCGTCCGATAAAGTCGGCGCTTTCGCACACCGGCCCGGCAATTTCGTACGTGCGCCGGATTCGGGACGACTGAGCGACCGGAAGAATGTCATGATAAGCGTTGTACAATGCAGGACGCTGCAAGTCGTTCATTGCGGCATCCACGATCGCGAAATATTTGCCGCGGTTGTGTTTGAGATACTCAACTCGGGTAAGCAGCACTCCCGCATGCCCGACCAGAGCGCGACCGGGCTCGATCAAGATTTTTTGTTGACGCTTTCCCAGCTTGGCCAACAGCGCGGCGGCGTATTCCGCGAAATTCGGCGGAGTTTCGTCATGGTAGCGGATTCCGAGCCCGCCACCGATATCAATGTGCTTGATTGAGATCCCCGCTTTTTCGAGTTTGTCGAGCAGGGCAAGGATTCTGTCGAGCGCATCTATAAAAGGGGCAACCTCGGTAATTTGCGAGCCAATATGGCAATCAATGCCGGATGCTTGAAGGTGGGTCAAGGATTCGGCCTTGCGGTACAAGGCAAGGGCGTCGGCGTAATCGACCCCGAATTTATTTTCCTTGAGTCCGGTGGCAATATACGGATGCGTCCTGGGGTCCACGTCCGGATTGATACGCAGGCTAAACGGTGCCTTTTTCCCGATTTTCCCTGCGACCTCGTTCAGTCTTATCAACTCACTTTCTGATTCGACATTAAAGCACAGAATATTTGCTTCGAGTGCCGCACGAATTTCCTCTGCACTCTTACCGACGCCCGAAAATACGACTTTGCGCGGATCGCCCTGTGCAGCCATGACGCGCCTGAGCTCGCCGCCGGATACGATATCGAAACCACTCCCCATGCGCGCAAACAAGTTGAGTACAGCGAGGTTGGAATTAGCTTTGACCGCGTAGCATATCATGTGCTCGCGTTTCTTGAACGCTTCGCTTAAGCCATTGAATGCGGAAATCAGCGCTGCCTTGGAGTATACGTAACACGGTGTGCCGAATTCAGTCGCGATGTCCGCCAGGCCCACGGCTTCGGCGTGCAGTTCTTTATTCTTATAAGAAAAGTATGTCACTGAGAGTGCGGCGCTTGCTGCTCGTCTGAATCCTGTTTCTGCGGTTTCTGGGGCTGCGGTGCCGGTTGAGGCTGCGCAGCGGGCGGTGTCTCCGGAAGGTAAAGCGCGCCTTTGTAGCCGCAACCCGAAAGCAATGCGACAAATAATATCAATGAGCGGAAACGCATAATGTGCTGTTGCGCTTGGAAAGACGAAATCTTAACACACGAGTGCCACGAATTAACGAGGTGAGACGCACCATAGCGGGAGTTGGTCACGAGGACGAAATGCGCGCCATTTCATTTTCAATCCACGATTCTACTTCGGCATTGATTTGGGCTGCTTTCATTCCGGCGGGCTTGATCGGCTTGCCGATGCTGACCGTGATGGTGCCGGGACGTTTGAGAAAAGCGTTTCTGCCCCACAATTCACCGGAGTTGAGCGCTACCGGCAGGACTGTTGCGCCACTACGGGCGGCAAGCCACGCGCCGCCGGGCTGGTATATGCCTTTGGTGCCTGCGCCCATTCGCGTCCCTTCCGGAAAAACGACGATCCAGAAACCTTGTTTGAGGCGCTCAATGCCCTGCTCCTCAATTTGCTTCAATGCCCGCGATCCAGCGCCGCGGTCGACGGCAATGGGCGAAAGCATGGCCAGCCCCCAGCCGAAAAAAGGGACCCGCAAAAGCTCCTTTTTAATAACATTCACCTGTGGCGGAAAAATCACCTGAAATGCGAGCGTTTCCCACGCTGATTGATGTTTGGACATAATAATGCAAGGTTTATTAGGAATATTCTCGATACCCTTGACGCGGTAGCGGATGCCGCAAATTACCCGCGACAATACAATAACGATCCGGGACCAGGATGTGATGACTCGATAACGGGTAACAGGATTAAAAGGGAACGTGCAAAGCGCAATGCAGTAGAAAATCGGGGTGATGAGTACTTGTATCAGCCCAAACAACAGCGAACGCAGAACGATCATGATCAGGCGGTAAGTGCCTGCGCCGCTTCCGCGAGATCGGAATATATCTGTGTATTCGCCGGCATACCGCCAGAGTCCCTGGTCTTTTTTCCCTTGCCGGTTAGGACTAGGATCGGCTGTGCACCGACTGCAGCCGCGGCCTGCAAATCACGCAGCCCGTCACCAATACACGGTATACCGGCAAGATTCGTATTAAACCGCTGCCCGATCTCCTGCATCATCCCGGTTTTAGGTTTGCGACAGGGGCAGCCGGTTTCTTGCGCATGCGGACAGAAAAAGACTGCGTCTATGCGGCCGCCGTACGGCATAAGTGCCTTATGCATCTTGTCGTGGATTGCGTTCAGCGTAATCATGTCAAAAAGTCCGCGTCCGATCCCGGACTGGTTGGTGCAAACCACCACATGATAATCAGACTGATTAAGGCGCGCGATTGCCTCGAGGCTCCCGGGAATCGGCTTCCACTCATCGGGACTCTTAATAAAGCCGGCGCTGTCGTGATTGATAACGCCGTCGCGGTCAAGTATGACAAGTTTCATTTTTCAATGGCGAGTTTAGAGATGTCGGCGATGCGATTCATTTTCTCCCGAAGATCCGCAAGTAGCGCAAGGCGATTGTGCCGCAATTCGGGTGAATCAACCATTACCATGACGCGATCGAAAAAAGCGTCCACGGGAGATTTGAGAATCGCGAATGTCTTCAAATAACCAGTGAAATCGCCTTGCTTGAAAAGCGAATCAGCTTGCTCCGATGTAGTTTTAAGCGCATCAAATAGCGCTTTCTCTGCAGGTTCCTGTAGCAAACTCTCTTTGGCATTTGCGAAGGATTCGCCGCGAGCCCCGGCCTGTTTGAGAATGTTCACCACGCGTTTGTTTGCGGCAGCAAGGCTTTGTGCTTCGGGCAGCGCATTAAAAGCGTGCACTGCCTCGATTACTCGAAGAGTCTGATTGATTGCAACTTGATGCCGATCCACGACTGACGCGACTTCCAGCGGCGAATACCCCCGTTCCTTCAGGTATCCCGCAAGGCGTTCAAAGATGAATAATTGGAGGTCAGTGTGCGCATCTCCAACGCGCCCATTGTAGCTCGCAAAAGCTGCATTGATTAATTCCTGCAAAGAAAGCGGGAGATCTCGTTCAATCAATATCCGCACTACTCCAAGTGCCGCCCGACGCAACCCAAACGGATCTTTCTCTCCTGTCGGAACCTGATCAATGCCGAACAGACCCGCCATTGAATCGAGTTTATCCGCAAGCGCGACCGCGCAGGCCACCAGGCCATCGGGCAATCTGTCACCGGCAAATCGTGGCCGGTAGTGCGCTTCAATGGCATCCGCTACCGTTTTCGGCTCGCCGTCGTGCAATGCATAGTAACGCCCCATCACGCCCTGCAGTTCGGGAAACTCGCCAACCATTTCGGTGAGCAGATCGGCCTTCGCCAGCCAGGCTGCGCGTTCAGAGAGCGCCACGTCCGTCTTGAGGTCGCGTGCGATCCGCCCGGCAATCAACTGAACCCGCTCGGTCCGCTCGAGTTGACTGCCGAGCTTGCTGTGGTATACGACCTGAGCAAGAAGCGGCACGCGTTCCTCGAGCAGGGATTTTCGGTCCTGGTCATAAAAGAATTTCGCATCCGATAGTCGCGCGTTCAGGACGCGCTCGTTGCCATGAATGATATTTTCGGGACTGGCGGTCTGGAGATTACTCACCATCAAGAAGCGCGGCAAGAGCTTGCCCGCTTTGTCTGCAAGCGGGAAATACCTTTGGTGCTGCTTCATGGAAAGCTCCAGGCACTCCTGCGGCAATTCCAGAAACGACTTGTCAAAGGCACCTGAGTAAACCACCGGCCACTCAACAAGCGCAGTGACCTCGTCCAGCAGTGCATCATCTGAGACGGTTTTTCCGTCGGCAGCTTTCTTCTCCAACTCGGCGCAAATGCGCTCTTTACGCTTGGCGAAGGATGCGATTACCGAACCTTTTTCTTCAAGCACGGCTTCGTATTGATCGGCGCAGGGAATTTTAATTTTGCCACTACTCAGAAAACGGTGTCCCAGTGTGTAATTACGGCTTTCAAGGCCCCAAATTTTGCCTCCGATAATGCGCCTGCCGTGCATCATCACCAGTCCATGAATAGGACGCGCGAACAGCGTTTCGCAATTGCCCCAGCGCATTAGCTTCTGAACGGGTAGCACCTTCAGCGCTTCCTCAACCTTTTGTGCGAGGACATCGTCCAGCACTGCACCGGCTCTCATGTAACTTGCGAGCCACTTTTCTCCATCCGACGTTGGAATCTTCTCCAACAAATCGACGGGAACGCCCAATTTTCTCGCAAATCCTTTGGCTGCTTCCACGCCGGCGCTTACCAATGGACCGGATGTTTTGCCGGATAGATCACTTGCCTGGTTGAGCACACCTTTAATCAATACTGCAAGACGTCTTGGCGTCGCGAAGCATTGCGGGTTAGCTACAAATGGGCGAGGCAACAGGTTAACCCCTTCTAGGCCCGCGGCAAGTGCATCACGAAACTTCTCGGCTAATCGCTGCTGCGACTTCGGCGGCAACTCTTCGGTGAAGAGCTCGACCAGAAGACTCTGCGCCCCGGTATTTTTTACTGCCCTCTTTTTTGGCATCGTCTAAGCCCGGGCTCTCTTTTTCGTCGCTTGTGGCTGCTTCTGCATCGGGAAGCCGAGCTTCTCGCGCGATTCGTAATACGCTTGCGCCACCAAACGGGCGAGTGCGCGAACGCGGGCGATGTAAGCTGCTCGCTCCGTGACCGAAATCGCGCCCCGCGCATCCAGCAAGTTGAAGGCATGCGAGCACTTGAGCATCATTTCATACGCAGGGAGCACGCAATGGGCCTCGATCAGCCGTTTCGCTTCAGCCTCGAACTGGCCGAAATGCTGGAACAGCATCTCGGTATTGGCGAGTTCAAAGTTGTATTTTGACTGCTCGACTTCATTCTGGTGGTAGATGCTGCCGTAAGTAATGCCATCTACCCAGATGAGATCGAACACGCTTTCCTTGTCCTGGAGATGCATCGCGAGCCGCTCGAGTCCATAGGTGAGCTCGCCCAGCACCGGCTTGCAATCGAGTCCACCGACCTGCTGAAAGTAAGTGAACTGCGTAATCTCCATTCCGTTGAGCCATACTTCCCAGCCGAGTCCCGCTGCACCGAGCGTAGGCGACTCCCAATCGTCCTCGACGAAACGGACATCGTTCTTTTTGGGATTAATGCCGAGTGCCACAAGCGATTTTAGATAGACATCTTGGATATCATCGGGCGAGGGTTTCAGAACGACTTGGTACTGGTAGTAATGCTGCAAACGGTTTGGATTATCGCCGTAACGGCCGTCCTTGGGCCTGCGCGATGGCTGCACATATGCAGCTTTCCACGGCTCCGGCCCTATCGCTCGCAAAAAAGTAGCGGTGTGGAACGTGCCGGCGCCGACTTCCATATCATAAGGCTGCAATAGGACACAACCCTGTTTGTCCCAGTATTGCTGCAACTTCAAGATGATTTGCTGGAAAGTGATCATGCAAGGCAAAACCCGCGCGGTTAGCGGATTTTACTGGTTTTAACGGGCTCGAGAAAGCAAACGGCGCGAACGCAAGAGATACGAGGCAATTGCCAGCACGCAGATTAGCAGCACTGCATCATTACCCCAAATCACATATGGCGTAGCACCGGAATATCCCTGCACCTCTCCTTGCAGCGTTGCGGTAGTGAACAGCGGCAATCGGCTCAAAACTTTTCCTCGAGCATTAATTATCGCTGTCACCCCCGTATTGGTGGAACGAACCATGTAGCGGCCGGTCTCCAGAGCCCGTGTTTGCGAAATTTGCAAGTGCTGCCGGGGCGCGATTGATCTCCCGAACCACGCATCGTTGCTGAAGTTGGCCAACAGAGTCGCTCGCGGCAACTGGCGAATGACCTCCTCACCGAAGGCATCTTCGTAGCAAATATTCACCGCCACTTTCTGGCCCGCCACGTTGAGCGGCCGCTGGTCCGGGCTGCCCCGCGAAAAATCGAGCAGCGGGATTCGCAGCACATCCAGCAGCCAGCCGAAAACCGGACGCAACGGGATGAATTCGCCGAACGGCACCAAATGTGACTTTCGGTACGTTTGCGTGGGCGAACTGCCAAAACTCAGTACGCTGTTGTAGTAATGGTCCTCATCGGTGCGCTCGGGCAAGCCGATCAACACATCGCCATCAAGTTTCTTCGCATGTGCTGCGAGCTTTTCCAGATAAATTTTGGGCACATCACGGTAAAACAGCGGGAACGCTGTTTCCGGTAGGACGATGAGGCGCCCGGTGCTTTCGTCGACCAGTCTGCGATAGGTTTCCAGCGTATCGACCAGCTGGTCCTCGCGCCATTTTATTTCTTGCGGAATATTGCCTTGTAACAGGCTTACTTCAAGTGTGCCGCCGCTAGGTTGCGTCCACTCGACTTGCTTGAGACCAAAACCCGCGAGCCATATTGCAGCGAGCAATAATGCGGATCTTTTCCTGAGCGCGCGTTCCGCGACCATAAGGTAAAGTAACCCAGCGCTCAGCGCGCAAAAATACGATATCCCGAATACACCGAGTACAGGCGCATAGCCCGCAAGCGGGCTCGATGGAACCTGGGAGTAACCCATGGTGAGCCATGGAAAGCCGGTAAAAGCCCAGCTCCGGACCCATTCCAGCAATACCCAGATTGCGGGAAACAGCAAAAGATTCTTTGACACCGGCGACGCCTTTATCGGAGCAAGACATGCGCCGGCCAGAGCGGTATATAGAGCGAGAATGGCGCAAAATAAAAAGGTCGCGATTGCTGCGAGCCAAACTGGCAGGGCGCCGTAATCATGCAGACTGATATAGACCCAGCTGGTACCGAACCCGAAAACACCCAAGCCGAAGGAGAACCCAACGACGAACGCGGCCAAGCGCTGGTTCTGTTCTTTCCATAAATAAAGAAGCAGTGCCAGCGAGACTACCGGGAGCGGAAACAGATAAAAAGGCGCAAACCCCAAAACCCCAACTGCGCCCAATGCGAATCCGACAATTGCTTTCCCGGGCACAGACTGGGGAAGCTGGAAATTCAACGCTTAGTCCTTGGTCGCGGCAGGGTTGGATGTGGCAGCGCTCAGCTTTTGCACCAACAGGTAATGAATCCTGCGGCTGTCGGCGCGCAGCACCCGAAAGTCTAGGTTGTCTATGTTGATATGGTCGCCGCGTTTTGGCAGGCGGCCAAAACGGCTAATCACCAGGCCACCAATGGTATCGTGTTCTTCGTCACTAAGCTTGGATCCGAGGGCGGCGTTGAAATCGGCGATCTCGGTCACCGCCTTGACGCGGAAGCGGCCGCTTCGCTCCTGGATAATGTTGTCCTCGGTCTCGTCAAAGTCGTACTCATCCTCGATTTCGCCGACGATCTGCTCCAACACATCTTCAATCGTTACCAGCCCCGCAACACCACCGTATTCATCCGCGACGATGGCGATGTGGTTACGGTTGCTTCGGAAATCCTTAAGCAGAACGTTTAGGCGTTTGGATTCGGGGACAAACACTGCCGGCCGCAACATCTCGCGTACGTTGAATTCCTTTTCCGCATAATAGCGCAGCAAATCCTTGGCGAGCAGAATACCGACGACATCGTCCTTGTTTTCACCGATGACCGGGAACCGGGAGTGGGCGGTTTCAATTACGAACGGGATAAATTTCTCGGGGGGATCGCTGATATCTATGATGTCCATCTGCGAGCGCGGAATCATGATGTCGCGCACTTGCATTTCCGAGACCTGCATGACGCCCTCTATCATGGAGAGTGCGTCGGCATCCAGCAGGTTACGTTCGTATGCAGAACGCAGCAGCTCAACCAGCTGCTGCCGGTCTTCCGGCTCGCGCATCAGGAGCGCGCCGAGGCGCTCAAGCAATTTCGGTTTTGTGACTTCGTTCATGCCAGCACCGCTAACGTCTCAATCCTGCCGCCCATAGGGATCGGGAAATCCCAGTCCGGAGATGATTTGTGCCTCCATTTTTTCCATTCTCTGCGCCTCGGTTTTACGATGATGGTCATAGCCTTGCAGGTGCAGTACACCGTGCACTACAAGATGTGCGTAGCGCGCTTTCACGCTGACGCCATGCTCGCGCGCCGCGCGCTTAACCACCGGCGCGCACAGTGCGATATCGCCTGAAAGCGGCCGCCGGGCGGCGTAGGTAAAGGTCAATACGTCGGTCGCGTAATCCCTGCCGAGGAAATCCCGGTTGAGCGCCCGGCCTTCTTTTTCGCCGACAATGCGCAGGGTGATTTGCGCCGGTTGCTTGAGTGCCGCTAGGGTCCATTTGCGCAATTGCCGCCGGCTGGGAAGGTTATCACCGCGCACCGCATATTGCACCGCCAGATCGAGATCGTTTTTGGATTTTGCCTTCATTCGTTCTTTTTTTCGTGTTCCTCGTAGGCGTTGACGATCTTTTGGACAAGCGGATGCCGCACCACGTCCTCGGACAGGAAAAAAGTAAACGCGATCCCGCGCACCTTTTCGAGAACCTGTCGCGCTTCCACCAACCCGCTTTTCTGCCCGCGCCCCAGATCAATTTGCGTGACGTCCCCGGTAATCACGGCCTTGGTGCCGAAGCCAATCCGGGTCAGAAACATTTTCATCTGCTCGGGGGTGGTATTCTGCGCTTCGTCGAGAATGATAAATGAGTGATTAAGCGTGCGCCCGCGCATGTAGGCCAAAGGTGCGATTTCGATGGCTCCGCGCTCAAACAGCTTGCCGACTTTTTCGAATCCCATAAGGTCATAGAGCGCGTCGTACAGCGGTCGCAGATACGGGTCCACTTTTTGAGCCATGTCGCCAGGCAGAAACCCAAGGCGTTCGCCGGCTTCGACTGCAGGGCGCACCAGAACAATGCGCTTTACCGTATCGCGCTCTAATGCGTCTGCCGCGGAAGCGACCGCCAGGAAGGTTTTGCCGGTTCCTGCCGGGCCGATACTAAAAGTGATATCGTATTCCTGCATCTGGCGCAAATACTGGACTTGCCGCGGAGTTCTGCCATGCAAATCCTGACGCCGGGTAAGCAGCACGGGCACCTCTTCGTTCCGAGCTAGGGCGATGTTTGGGTTGGTTACTTCGATCAGCCCAAGCTGGACTTCCTCAAGGGAGAGGTTTTGCGTCGCTTTGCCGTAAAAACTCTGCAGTGCTTCGGCCGCAAGACGCGTTTGTTTCGGGTTGCCGTGTAGCGAGAAATTTTCGCCGTGCCTTGCAATGCTCACGTCCAGCGCCGCTTCAATCTGCTTCAAGTTTTCGTCCAGCGTCCCGCACAGGTTGGACAGGCGCTGATTGTCCACCGGGGTAAAAGAGATTGTGACGGACTGCGATTTCAACGTTTAATTTACAACAACATCGCCGCGCAGCGAATGACGCAGTGCCGCGGTGATGGTGACATCCGCAAAACTTCCGATCAAGCTGTGCTGACCCGCAAAATTGACCACACGGTTATTCTCAGTGCGGCCGGACAACTCATGCTGATTTTTCTTCGAGTGCCCATCGACCAGCACACGCTGCGTCGTGCCGACCATGCTGCGGCTATTCGCCTGTGCCAAGGCCTCAATTTTTTCCTGCAAACGCGCCAAGCGCGCAAGCTTTGTTTCCTCCGCCACCTGCTCCGGCAATTCTGCTGCCGGCGTACCGGGACGCGGGCTGTAGGCAAAGCTGAAACTGGAATCAAAACCCACTTCATCCACCAGCTTCAAAGTGGCGGTGAAGTCGTCTTCGGTCTCGCCGGGAAAACCCACAATGAAATCCGATGATAGAGAAATCTGCGGGCGCACTTTGCGCAGTCTGCGGACGATGGATTTGTATTCGAGCACCGTGTAGCCGCGCTTCATTGCCGCGAGGATGCGATCTGATCCGGTTTGCACCGGCAGATGCACGTGACTCGCCAGCTTGGCAATCCTGCCGTAGGCGTGGATCAGCCGTTGGGTGAATTCCAGCGGGTGCGAGGTGGTATAGCGCAGGCGTTCGATTCCCGGGATTTCAGCGAGATATTCCAGCAGAAGCGCTAAATCGGCGATTTCACCGTCGCTCATCATACCGCGGTACGCATTTACATTCTGCCCTAAGAGCGTGATTTCTTTAACACCGTGCACAGCCAGCTCCGCCACTTCCGCAAGCACGTCGTCAAACGGACGCGATACTTCTTCGCCGCGAGTGTAGGGCACGACACAGAAACTGCAATATTTACTGCAACCTTCCATAATGGAAACAAAAGCGCGTGGCCCCTCAGTCCTGGCGGCCGGCAAATGATCAAATTTCTCGATTTCAGGAAACGAAATGTCGATCTGCGGCTTGCCGGTCAAGCGCCGTTCGTCCAGCAACCGCGGAAGGCGGTGCAACGTCTGAGGGCCGAACACCACATCCACATAGGGCGCGCGTCTGACGATTGCAGCGCCCTCCTGGCTAGCAACACAGCCGCCGACCCCGATCAGCAGTTCCGGATTGCGCTGTTTAAGATGCTTCCAGCGCCCCAGGTAGTGAAACACCTTTTCCTGCGCCTTTTCGCGCACTGAGCACGTATTAAGAAGAATCACATCCGCATTTTCCGGTTGCGGGGTTGTTTCCAGGCCTTGCGTTGCAAGCAGTATCTCCGCCATTTTCGCGGAGTCATACTCGTTCATCTGGCAGCCGAAGGTTTTGATATAAAGTTTTTTTGCCACGCCGTTGCCTTATTTATTCAAATTCGCGACTTCTTCGGGCGTCAATATCCACATCTCGTGAAGATCTCCGTTACTGTCGACGCTATAAAGCACGGTGGCTTTACGCGGCAGGTAATTGGGTAAAATGATGCGGTTATTTTGATCGAAAATCAGCGAGCCCGGAGCAAGATGAAGCTTTTTGTCTCCAATAATCACATAGGGATAGCTGCTCGCGGTAAGTTCGCCCAAAACACCGTTCTGAGGCAGGAGGCGTCCGGCTAAAGCGCAAAGCTGGAATGCAAGCAATAAAGCTGCGCCAAGCAAGATTCTATAGAACGCTCGTTTTGCTATCAATCGGACCGAACTTTCAGTGCCAAAGGCATTGATTCATGGTAATTGGTGGCGAATCAGGGATTTGAACCCCGGACCAAAGGATTATGATTCCTCTGCTCTAACCACTGAGCTAATTCGCCAGACTGAAACCAAGTATTTTCTTAGTCCGGGTTGCAATTTGTCAAGATTAATAAAGGCTTGTGAAACGTCGGTGAATCCAAGAGCGTTGCGTTAGTGAACCCAAGAGCGCTGCGGAGACTCATGATAACATGCAGTTTGACCTTATATATATAGCGTCTGACTTCGGAGGCGAAACTCTTTGTTCGATGTAGTTATTGCGGGCGCTGGCTTGGTAGGCGCGAGCTTCGCGTTATCTTTAAAGAATAGCGGCCTGCGACTCGCGCTGCTTGAAACGCACGAACCCGCTTGCGGCGACCAGCCCGACTGGGATAACCGGATTTATGCGTTGAGTCCCGGAACGGCCGCATTTCTTGGTGATTGCGGGGTGTGGCCGCTCCTCGACCACGCCCGGATTACGCCGATAACCGAAATGCGGGTGTATGGAGATGACGGATCGTCGCGACTTGACTTCAGTGCTTATGATTGTGGCTTGCCCGAACTTGCCTTCACCGCGGAAAACCGACTGTTGCAACAGGTGATGTGGCGGCAGCTCGGGTCCCAGCAAAATTTAACTCTGATGTGTCCCAGAGATTATGAAGCGGTCGAATGGGGAGCCGGACAGGTTTCGCTGCGCCTTAAAGATGGATCGCGCATAGATTCAAAACTTCTGGTGGGCGCCGATGGCGGCGATTCCTTGGTGCGCGAGCAAGCCGGCATAAACGCAACGCTGCACCCATATCGACAGCTCGCCGTGGTAGCAAATTTTGAGGCTGAAAAACCACATCGTAATGTGGCCTCACAATGGTTCCGGCAGGACGGAGTGCTGGCCTATCTACCCCTCGCCGATAAACGCATTTCAATCGTATGGTCTACCGGCGAAGAACATGCACAAAGGCTGCTGGCAATGAAACAAGAACAATTCTGCGATGAGGTCGCGCAAGCCGGAGGCCGCATACTGGGTGATCTGCACGTCATCACGCCACGCGCCGGATTCCCGCTGAAGTTGCTGCGAGTCGAGCGCCTGGTCAGCCCTCGCGTGGCACTGATTGGAGATGCAGCCCATGTTGTGCATCCGCTTGCCGGTCAGGGCGTCAATCTCGGTTTTCAGGACGCGCGCGTGCTGGGCGAAACGCTATTGCACCGCGGCGCGCAACCGGATTGCGGCGACTACCATTTGCTGCGGCGTTATCAACGGGCGCGACGAGAGGATATCCTGGCAATGCAGCTCACCACGCACGGGCTACAGCGCCTTTTTAGCAATCCTTGGCTCTCCGGCTTGCGCAATTTCGGCTTGAGGCTGACCAACGGCGCGCCAAAAATAAAAGGCGTTTTAGTGCAACGTGCCTTGAATTAGATGGTCGAATTGCTTAAGCTCCGTTCTACAGAACCTATCATGCTGAATATGCGAATGTTGCGGAAAACCTGCGTGCTGCTCGCGCTGCTATGTTTTGCCGGTACAGCAGCGGCTGATGAGACGTCAGTAAGGAAGGCAGTGCAGGATAAATTTCCGCAATCCAAAATCGAGAGCGTGACGAAGACGCCTTACTTTGGCCTTTACGAAGTGTACATCGACAAGGAGCTGTTCTACACCGACGATAAACTCGATTATTTCATCCTCGGCAGCATATACGATGGGAAAACCCTCGAAAACCTGTCAGCAGAACGCATGAGAAAGCTCAACGCAATCAAGTTTGATTCGCTGCCACTGGACATGGCCATCAAGATTGTAAAAGGGAACGGCAAGCGCAAGCTCGCGATTTTTTCGGACCCTTTATGCCCTTTTTGCCAAAGGCTGGAACACAGCATGACAAATGTCACCGACGTGACTATTTACACTTTCCTCTATCCGATTGAATCCCTGCATCCGGGTGCGACGCAAAAAGCCAAGGCGATCTGGTGCTCGCAAGATCGCGTCAAGGCCTGGAACGATTTCATGCTGAAACGCGTCGGGCCCGATGCTCAGCCGAACTGCGACACGCCAGTGGAGAAAATCGTGGAATATGGGCAAAGCAAGGGTTTTAAAGGCACACCGACTCTGATATTTGCTGATGGCGAAGTAATTCCGGGCGCAGTTCCCGCCGCGCAGTTGGAGCAGATGCTGAATCATTTCAGTGCAGATTAAGCTGGCTAATTGGGTTTGAGGTCGTAGTCCTTCGGCAGCAAAACCCACATCCTGCCAGGTTGTTTCATTTTACCCGCCTGATTAGCGGCGTCTTCCCCAAAACCCCAGAAAAAATCAGCGCGCACGCCGCCGTTAATGGCACCGCCTCTGTCCTGTGCCATCATCAAGCGGTTTAACGGCTTATCACTGTTAGGCCAGGTGGTGGCAAGGTAAACCGGCGAACCTTGCGGGATTGCACGCGGGTCGATTGCCAAGCTGCGCCCTGCCGTGAGCGGTACGCCCAAGGAGCCGATCGGCCCGGGCAGATCGTTCGGCAATATCCTGAAAAACACATAACTGGGATTCTCGTTTAAAAGCATGGTCAGTCGCTCCGGGTTTTGGATAGCCCAGTTTTTGATTCCCTGCATCGAGGCCTTTTCCAGCGGCAGTTCGCCGCGCTCCACCAACATTCTGCCGATGGATTTATAGGGATAGCCGTTTTGCTCCGCGTAACCTATATGAAGGGTTTCTCCCGTATCCAGCTTAATCCGGCCCGATCCTTGGATTTGCAGAAAGAACAGTTCTACCGGGTCATCCACCCATAGCAGTTCGCGTCCTTTAAGCGCCGGCTCGCCTTCCTCGATTTCAGCGCGGCTGTAATATGGAACTACTTTTTTCCCGACGATCCGGCCACGCAGGCGCAGGTTTTTGAGTTCCGGGTAGACATCGCTCATGTCCACTACCAGCAAGTCGTCTGGCACACCGTAAATTGGATATCGGAATCGTTTCGACGGCGTCCGGCTCCCATGCAGCAGCGGCTCGTAATAGCCGGTAACCAAACCTTGGTCGCTGCCATCGGCGTTTACCACTTGGTAAGGGGTGAAATTCGTTTCGAAAAAGAGGCGCAGGCTTTGGTTATCCTTGTGTTCGTAAAATTCTGCGGTCAAGCACACCGGCTGCCAAGGCGTCTGGTTTACCAGCACGCTGCAGCTTTGCAGAAACGCATCCCAACTTTGCGCCAGATTGTCGTCCGTCCAGCCGGGCATTGCATCCCAACTGCTCGCCTCAAGCTTGGGAGCAGGCGGTATAGGAGGTATAACGGCGGCTGGAGGAACGACAACCGGTGGCGGGGGTTTTTGCAAAGTGGTACACGCGGTCAGCATTACTCCTGCTGCGAGCAGACAAATTCCTATTTGGCGTTGCATCAGTTTGTTGGTTGAAGTAATAAGCTAACTTTAATGAAGTATAACAAATGATAAATAGACCGGTTGCTATTAGAGGCGGGTACACCGCTTCTAGTTCTTATTCTTATCCTATAGTGGACTTGGCCGGGCGGAGGCAGCAAGGACGACGAGCGTTAATCCGGCGATCGGCTTTGCTGGCGGCGTTCGTTATTTTTTCGCAACGCGCCCGGTTACCGCGTCGTGGAACGGCGCGAGCAGCGTGAAGCCGTACCGTAGCAATACGAATTAATGCAAGACGCGTGGAATACTCAATGCGAATTCGGGAATGGGTGCATTAAAGCTTACGCCGTCCTCGGCGACCATTTGGTAACTCCCGCTCATCGTCCCGACCTGAGTGGCGATAGCTGCACCGCTGGTGTATTCGAAACTCTCGTTGGGCTTCAAAAACGGCTGCTCGCCGACGACGCCAAGTCCACGCACTTCCTGTATCCGGTTTTCCGAGTCAGTGATGATCCAGTGTCTGCTGATAAGTTGCGCTCCAACGTTGCCGGTATTGGTGATCGTGATGGTGTAAGCGAAAACAAATCGCCCGTTCTCAACGTCGGATTGTTCCGGAATGAAATTAGTACGCGCGGAAACTGTGATTTCGTATTTTTTGCTGTTTCCCATGCGACCATTTTATGCCAAGTGACAGGAAGAAACTACCTGTATGAGCCTATGGATAAGAGGTAAAATGCATTTTTGGCTTGGCGCACGACAGGTTACATGTATCGAATCGCTCCCAGCATACTTTCCGCGAACTTCGCGAACCTTGGCGAAGAAGTAATTAGCGTGATTGCTGCCGGAGCCGACCTGATTCATTTCGATGTGATGGACAATCATTATGTACCGAATCTTACCATTGGGCCGCTGGTGTGCGAGGCGCTGCGCCCGCTTACCACGGTGCCTATTGACGCGCACCTGATGATTAAGCCCGTAGACCGCATCATTCCCGATTTCGCCAAGGCGGGGGCCGACATAATTTCCTTCCATCCGGAAGCCACCGAACACATTGACCGCACCATCGGGTTTATCAAGGAACATGGGTGCAAAGCGGGACTGGTATTCAACCCAGCAACGCCCCTGGATTACCTTGACTACGTGCTGGACAAGCTTGATCTGGTGCTCATCATGTCGGTGAACCCAGGCTTTGGCGGGCAGAAGTTTATCCCTGAGGCGCTCAAAAAGCTGCAACGCGTGAGGAGGATGATCGATGAAAGCAAGCGCGATATCTGGCTGGAAGTGGATGGTGGGGTAAAAGTGAACAACATCGCGCAAATCGCGCGCGCCGGCGCAGATACCTTTGTTTCGGGTTCGGGCATATTCGGGGCCAAGGATTACCAGGCTACCATCGGCGCGATGCGCGCGGAGCTTGCCAAGATTTGAGTAGTGCAGAAATGAAGTATTCCCGCGAGGCTCAAGCGTCAAGGATTTCCCGTTGCTGGTGAAAGCGGTGGCGTTCGATCTCGACGGCACGCTTCTTGAAACCGCTGCCGACCTGGCTGCTGCGGCGAACGCCATGTTGCGCGAGCTCGAACTTCCGGTACTGGGCGAAAATAAAATAAAAGGCTTTATCGGCGGTGGAATCACCAATTTGGTGAAACGCACGCTCGCGGCAAGTCTTGCGGATGAACCCGACTTGCAAGTTCTCGAACGTGCGGTCCCGATTTACGAAAAACATTACGCAACGGGAATGCTTAATCACACACGCCCGTTTCCGGGGGTAATGGAAGGCCTCAAAACGATGCGCGCACTAGGCCTGCATCTGACTTGCGTGACCAACAAAGCCGAGCGTTTCGCATGGCCGCTTCTGCGCGCGACCGGGCTTTTGGATTTTTTCGATCTGCTGATTTGCGGCGACAGCTTGCCGAAGAAAAAACCCGATCCGCTGCCGTTGCAGCACGCGTGCAAGTATTTTGGGATCGAGCCCGCGGAGCTGCTATTAATCGGTGACTCGTCACTTGACATGCAAGCCGCGCGTGCTGCGGGGTGCCGCATCTTTTGTGTGCCCTACGGCTATAACCAGGGTCTGGGCGTGCATGAACTGGATTGTGATGCTATAGTAGCGACCCTGCACGAAGCCGCAAAACTGTTACAAACAGAACCCTGGATCAAGACGTGAACTTCACGGAAATTAGAAGATGGGCGATGGAGACCGCGCGCGCCTGGCGTTCGTGGCGCATTGCTTTGTGGCGCTGAAACGCGCTTTTCCATCTTTTCGTTTTTTACTTTTTTCCGGAGTGGTTCATGACTGAAACCGAATTCAAGGCCTACACTGCACAGGGTTTCAACCGCGTGCCGCTGGTGCTGGAAACTTTCGCCGATCTCGATACCCCCCTGTCGGTCTATCTCAAGCTCGCCAATCTGCCGTATTCCTATTTGCTGGAATCCGTGGTCGGCGGCGAACGTTTCGGTCGCTATTCGTTTATCGGACTTGCGGCGGATCGCCGTATCGAAGTGCGCGGGAAATTGCTCAGTGAATATCGCGGCGACAAGCTGCTGCAAAAAATCGAATCACCTGACCCGTTGGCGGCGATTCAGGACGTGCAAAAACGCATTAAAGCGGCTTGGTTGCCGGGGCTTCCGCGTTTTTGTGGGGGATTGGTCGGCTATTTTGCCTACGATGCCGTGCGCCTTGTCGAGTCAAAACTCGCGGCAACAGTTAAGCCCGATGCATTGGATACCCCGGACATTCTCTTGTTGTTCTCGGAGCAGCTCGCGGTGGTGGATAATCTCAGCGGTAAATTGTTTCTGGTCGTGTTTGCCGATCCCGGCGAGAGCGGCGCCTACGCGCGTGGACAGCAGCGCCTGAAGGAACTCCTGCAAGCCTTGCGCCGCCCCGTGCTAATTCCGGACCAGGTGAACGGCAGACCGGCGCAGGTGCGCACTGAATTCACGGAAGGCGCATTCATGCGGGCGGTGGAGCGCGCCAAACGCTATATATACGACGGTGACATCATGCAAGTGGTACTGAGCCAACGCATGAGCCACCCATTCTATGCCTCGCCGCTTTCCCTTTACCGCGCGTTGCGCGCGCTCAATCCGTCTCCCTACATGTTTTACTTTGACTTGGGCGAGTTTCATGTGGTGGGCGCTTCTCCTGAAATCCTGGTGCGTCTAGAACAGGGCACAGTCACCCTACGGCCTATTGCGGGCACCCGACCGCGCGGCGAATCGCGCGCCGAAGATGAAAAACTTGCGCAGGAATTGCTCGCCGATCCTAAAGAACGCGCCGAGCACCTCATGCTTATGGATCTGGGTCGCAATGACGTCGGGCGGGTGGCGCAGACGGGTACGGTACGCGTTACTGAAAACATGACGATTGAAAACTACTCGCACGTCATGCATATCGTCTCCAATGTCGAAGGCAAACTTAAGGCTGGACTCAGTGCGATGGATGTTTTCAAGGCGACTTTTCCTGCAGGTACGGTAACCGGTGCTCCCAAGGTGCGATCCATGGAAATCATAGACGAGCTGGAGCCCGTCAAGCGTGGCATCTACGCCGGCGCCGTGGGTTACCTTGGTTTTAACGGTGACATGGACCTGGCCATTGCCATACGCACCGCTGTTATTAAAAATCAGACTTTATATGTGCAGGCGGGCGCCGGCATCGTTGCCGATTCGGTGCCGGCCAGCGAATGGCAGGAAACGTGCAATAAGGCCAAGGCGGTATTGCGCGCAGCAGAAATGGCGCAAGCGGGACTGGACAGTAAAATTGATTGAAAATGCTGCACCGCGGAGGACCTAGTCGAAGCCGGGAGCACCTTTGCCGTGTGCCGCATGTGCGCCAGCCAGAATTTTCGAAACCCGCAACAAGACGTATTCCAGCCGATAGATAATGTTAGTGCAAGCGCGCGCTGTCGGATTGGACGCAGTCTGGCTTCCAAATCGGCCGTGGACGTGCATTCTATGATTTCGCTGGACGTGAGCGATGGACAAGCGCCGCAGGCAGAAGCAACACGGCGGTAAGCAGGCACATGATCTCTCCGAGTACCGCAACCATCCCAAAGGAGAAGAGGGCTTGATTTCTCGCGGCAAGCAGCGATCCGTAGCCGAGAATGGTCGTGAAAGAGCAGAGCGCTACTGCGCCACCGGTCTTGCTCACAAATGCAGTCACGTCCGAAGGATTCTCGCGGTATCGCTGCAGCACATTGATGGCGTACTCAGCACCAATGCCGAAAGTAATCGGAAACGCCATGAAGTTTAGAAAGTTGATCCGTATATCAAGCGCGATAACGGCACCAGCGAGCAACGTGATACCGGCGAGCAGCGACACCAGGACAGGCAGTGCTTGGCGGCGCGCTCGAAACAGCGCTAACACGACAACGACAACGCCGGCGAACGAGGCCAGAGTTGTAGGTAACGCCTCACGATTAAGGGCCTCCAAAATTTCGGCAGACACGAAGAAGCCGCCGGCTATCTCCGCCGGTGGAGTTACCGTATCGGCGATATTCCGCAATGCGGTCGCTGCGCGTATCGTCAGAGCCCCGTTCCACGTCGAGCCGTTTAAACTCTGTAAAAGGATGGAGGTTCGACCGAACTGCCCGTCCTTTTCCCGCAACCCCAGCGCTAATAGCTCCGGCAGGTCTGCGGCTGAGAAGACCGGTGCGTCGGCGTTCTTCACCAGCGCGGCCAGTGATTCCTTGGCGCCGCTGGGAAGCGCGGCACGCACTGCCGGGGTCAGCTGTTTGGCAATGGCTTGAAGTTCCTGGCGACGTTGTTCCCGATCTGGCGGCAGCACGTCGTCCGGAGTGATCACGCGCGATGTGATGGCTAATAATGGCTCGTGACGTGCGTCTTGCCGCAAACGCGCGGCGATGAGTTGGGCGTTAGCTTTAGTGTTGGACATAACAGCAACCGCTGTGAAGTTGCGACCCAGCACCGCGTCCATTTGACGCGACCAGTAGGCTTCACCATGTATCGCAGATTCACGGCTACGCAACTTGCTCATGTCGTATTCGATGCGGGAAGCGTTGAATTGAAACGCAGCGACCAACGCTGCCAGCAGTAGCACCCCGCCCGCCAAAAGAATTGCACGCGAATGGCATGCGACCAGGTGTCTAAGCCAGCTGCCGGAGGAGGCTGCTAATCCGCGAGGTCGCTCGGGGACTTGGGGACGGCGATCAACGATGGTAAGCATAATGGGCAGCAACAGGTAGGTTGCGGACCAACAGGCCAACATTCCCACGGAGCCGATAACAGCAAACTCGTTAAATCCGCGAAATGTCGTGGTCAGTAGCGAGGCATAACCCACTGCGGCCGCCACCGCGGCTGCAAGTGTCGCTGGCCATGTGCAACGTACTGCCGTCATGACGGCATTCGCCGGAGTGGCACCGCGCCGACGTTCGTCTGTATAGCGAGCGGTCAGAATGATGCCAGAATTAATGCCGTTTCCAGCAACGATAGATCCGAGAAATGCAGTGCTGCTGCACAGAGACTTGACGAAGACGGAGGCGATGCCAAACCCCCATGACGTGCCGATTGCGAGGGGAAACGCAATGCAGACAAGCGCGCCCCACCATCTAAAGAAGAGAACAACCGCGCTTGCTATGCCGAGAATTACCAATACTGCAGAAACACCAATGTCCGATTTCAATGCAGAAAGTTCTTCCACGGCAATGGCAACGTCTCCTGCGTAGCCGACTTGTAGCCCTTGGGCTTCCGGGGCCAGAGAGGCGACTTCCTGTTTGATGTGCTCGAACATCGGTTCGATCTTGTCCAAACCCGTGTCTGCTGTCGCGAGAAACACCAGGACAACGGCTGCGCGGCCATCATTGGAAACAAGACGATCGTCCGGAAAACGACCGGCAAACGGATCCTGTTTCTTGGTGCGGTCGCGCAGAACCGAGAAGGCCGCTTCAGGATTCGCATCGGTTTCAAGCGAAGGGAACAGCGATAACGCACCACTTTGCCGGAATGCAATTAGCGCGGCTATTTGCTCATTCAACCGGCGAATATCTTTGAGTGGAATATAAAGTGAGCCATATTCACGTACGAATCGCCGCTCGGCGCCCACGTCGGTACGGACACTGAGTATGAGATCGGGTCGCGTTGCCGAGTACGCCCGAATGCGGTCGCCCAACTCGGTCGCAAACGCCAGCGGCGGGCCACTACTCCTGCCCCGTATTACGATTCCCAGATGCTGAGAGCCTTCCATACGCTTACGCAACGTCTGGGCACCGCGAACCGCCGGGGAATCGGCCGGCAGGAGTGCTTCGAGATCAGACCGCAGGTTGGCGTACAGGTCCACAGTCGCGCGTCCCGCTGGAACTGCAGTTGCGAAGGCCAATACCAGTACCGTGACGCGCCAGCGGGGGCTGGTCACGAGTCTTTGCATCCACACCAACGCGCTCATGCGATGTAATCCATGACTCGCAGAGCGGCGACTGCCGCTCGGACCGCGAGGCTATGCAGCGGCCGGCACGGTAACTGGGGCGGATCGTCGCGAAACCAGGCAAGCCCGAGGTCACACGCGGTGGCGACGTCATTGCGAGCCAATAGGTCGGTAATCCAGTCGCCCGCGGCTATGCCGAGAGCAAGACCGTGTCCGCACCACCCGACGGCGTGCACAATGCTTGGAGCTTCGGAACACCTGCCGATGGCCGGCAATCCATCCAAAACATAGCCGATGGTGCCGGTCCAGCCATGCGAGATTCGGATTCCTTCGCATGCCAGATCTGGAAAAGTTGAAAAGAGACGGTGCCGCAGATCTGTCAGTGCGCTGGCCGGAATACTTTCGATGCCGGCGCTTGGGTCGAGGCAGGACCGTGGCGCGCCGCCACCGAAAATGAGGCAATTGTTGCTCGATAAGCGAAAGTAATTGAATATTCGGCGCGCCTCCACGATGCCTTCGCGACCAGACCAACCAATGTTTGCCAGCAAGGTGGAAGGGATCGGCTCGGTAGCGAGCGCCTGCAATTGCAGCGGTATAATGCGGCGGCGAAGCCACCCTAGATTAGACGTGTAGCCGGCCGTGGCGAGGACCGCTTGGTCGGCAAGCACTTCTCCGCCACTCGCCAGCGACACGCGCACCTTGCCGTCGTCTGCATAGCCGGTCAAAGCGGACACCGGGCTGTGTTCATAAATGCAAGCGCCGCGATCTATCGCTGCCTTGGCCATTCCGGCGATCAGCTTTCCGGGGTGCACGATCCCCGCGACGCGCAGCCGAAGCGCCGCTGGCCCGCCATTTCGATTGCCCGTTGTGACAGGCAGGCGTATATGTTCCGCCAGGCTGTTGTCATCCAGCAACTCAACGTAGAATCCGCGGGCGTTAAGCCAGTCCGCCTCGGCAGAAAGGCGCCGGCGACCGGCGGTGGAACGCGCCCAATGAATCTGTCCAGTCAAAAACAGGTCGCAATCGATATGCTCTGTCGCGACAAGGTCGCGCACCATTGCCACGGCGCGCAGCGTCTCTCTATAGAGGGCCTCTGCGCCGAGATTGCCATGGCGCCTGATCAATCCAAGCAGGTTCTGACCCACCCCGGGTCCCAACATCCCTGTGCTGCGACACGAGGCACCGGAACCCACGTTCGCGGCCTCTAATACGACTACGCGCAGAGTCGGATAACGTAACAGCAGGTGATAAGCGGTCGACAGCCCCGTGACACCGCCGCCCACAATGGCGACGTCGACGCGAATGCTTCCCTGCGGGCAACTCTGGTATTGCACGCGCGAAATCTCGCCCCAAATAGGGGATTCGATCATCTTGATTTCCGGGCGGCGTGTGCATTATGGAAATGTGCCGCCATAAGCTTGACTTCCTTGCGACTGCAACGCTGCGTGGGACTGCGGAGACTCATTTCATCTTTACCCGTAGCGACTGCGGGAGAAGTCTTAGTCGGGCGGGCAAGCGGCCAACACTTTCGCCGTCGAGTTCCAGCAGCACATGAGAAGGGCTGGTGGCGCGCGCCTGGCTGGCTCGGAAGACTTGGGTGCCCGCTTCCTGGATATGGGCGCCGCTGTATAGGGACCGTTGCTTGCGGATAAAATCCAGCAGACCGAAACCTGTCCATAGTGTCACATCAAATTTCCCGTCATCGATGAGGGCCTGCGGGGCTACGTTCATGCCGCCACCGAAATACCGTCCGTTGCAAAAAGCGCAGTTGGTAATTGAAAATTCGTGTGCCAATTCGTCGTCAAATTGTATTGAGACCGTTTGATCGCGATAGACGAGCAAGCTCCGGAGTGTTGCCAGGACAAAAGCCAATGAACCGCTCGTGCGCTTGAGCGCTGGGCTCATCACGCGGGCGACTCGTCCGCTACAGCCAAACGAGGCAACGTTGAGAAAGACTCTCTCCACAGTCTTTCCATCGTGATCGATGAAACTGGCGTGACCGACATCAATGGGCCGGCTCTCGCCGCCACGCAGTTGCGCGCAGGCCTCATCAAGGCCGGGTGCGCCGAGAGTCCTGGCAAAGTCGCAGCCTGTGCCTTGTGCGACAATACCCAGAACCGCCGCGGGCGCTACTGCACGACCATCCTCAAAGAAGCCGCACGCGACCTCGTTTAAGGTGCCATCCCCGCCTACAGCCACAATCATCTCAAAGCCGTCCCGAAGCGCGCGGTTGGCGAGTCTAGTCGCGTGCAACGGTCCGTTCGTGAAGGCGTGCTCGAAGGGACCAATTGCGTTTCGAATCGATCGGGCTATACGCTCCCAACGTCGGCGGGTGGCGCCGCCGGCAGACGCCGGATTGACGATGACCATCGCGCGCGGTTTGTACTCGGTGGTCATCGCAGCTTATAGAGATCGAGTCAGAAGGAGAAGATCAAAGACCGCGCGCACCGATAACGGACTGGCGGCCAGGTATTCGCGCTCAATAATGTCCGGCGTCCACTTGAGCTTATAGTGCGCCTGGCTCGCCGCCGGATAGATGGCACTCCCATATCGGTACATTAGTGGCATTGCCCAGGCGGCCAAGCGGTTCGCACCCGGAAACTCAGGGCCTCCCACTACGAAGGGCGTGAAGCCAAAATGCAGATACGGCACGCGCTCACCGATCATGACCTCGATCGCCCGTGCATTACAGAGCTCTAGGGCACCGGGCGTCGCGGAAGGTAGCCGGCGACTTAAATCGTGCAGGTACCCCGGCGTGCGTCCCCACGAGGGAACGTAGGTAATGAATGCCACGCACCGTTCAGACGGATCTACCGCCGCGAAAATCCGCCGCCGCCGGTCCTCTGGCTGACCGATTTCGCCAATCATGAAATCAAGCTCCTTCTTGCGCTTGGCCCGCAGCCACGCGCCACTGACTGCATGCAACTCGGCGTACGACGCTGGGTTACGGGGCCAATCCACGCCAAACTCAACGACCTTCAGGCCAGAGGTTCGGGCATGACTGATTTTGTTACGAAGCTGCATTTTTCTGGTGCCGCGGAGCGTGAAGTTTGCAAGCGAAAGGCCGAAGCTGGTACCCAGCTGGTTGATCGAGAATCCGCGATCGCGAAACAGCGGGACCTGCTCAGCGCGCAATTGAACAACAAGCACGTGACGCCGACGGCTAGACGCAAACTCGAGTAAATGATCGAGCAAAACCCCCTGCTGTGACTCGAGCGCCTGGACTCCACCCAGTGCAATCAGATGGCGCCCCTGTTCCCTAAAGGAAATGAATCCGCTGATTCCCGGTACCGTGAAGTGCTGATTGCTGGAGGAAAGCGTAAGAAAGCCGGATGGATGATCAATCAGCGCCGCGGCAGATACGTCGCTTCGGGGCAATTTCATATTAATCATCGCGAGCGACACGACCTGCTCCATCGTGGCGAAGAATGGCAGCGTACTTTTGCCAAGCCCCTTCAGATACTCGGCTGGACAGGGCTATTCGGGTCATGAGCGCCTACGAGCAACGGCATAACCGCTGGTGATAATGCATCGGTCGGTGAATTGGCATTAGCGCTGAACCACACTGGCATCAAGCGCCTGCGCCACAGCAGGAGTTCGACGCACGCGCCAGATCCTGGCGTCAACCAGGTAATGGTGAAACGCGATCCCCCAGCACAGCCCGAGCACCACGTTGCGGGCCGTTGCGTTGGTCAGGGCGACCACGGCGGGAACTCGTAGCCCATACCAGACCAGGCCGAGCATCAATCCGCTCGCAAGGTAGGGGACGAGACCGCCCAACGGACGCCGTCCACGGCCCGCCTCGTATTGCCAAACAATCCGGTGGTATTGGAGGTTGTGGAAAATGGTGAGTGTCGCGAGAATTGTGAGCAAATGAGAGAGGAGGGTGAAGACCAGCACGTGAAATAGGATCACAAGCGTCAGCAGCAGGTGCTTTGGTCCCGGGCGAAACTGCTCATACCGGCCGGAGACGGCGAGGATTACGGCCGCTCCCATTGCTACGCAGAACGCCAAATCCAAAATTAATTTTAATTGCGGCAGCAGAACAACGGGAACGAGTTGCGGCAGGCCGCTTTCAAGGTATGGTTCGCTAAGGGAAAAGCGCAGAAACGGGTAAAGGCAGCCGACCCAAAGCATGAAAGAGTCGAGCGATTGACCGCTCCGGCTGTTTTCACCGGACCGCCTGCGGTACAGCACGAGAAAGCCGTAGTGCTGCCGCACCAGGTGCCAATAGGCCCATAAGTAGGCGCCAAGGAGAAAATAGCTGAATAGCGCGCCCTGCAACGCAAGCACAGCATCGGCGAGTGCGACAGCGGGACCTACTGCAAGAATCAGCCACCACCAAGACTTGGGAATTCCCGCTCGTGAACTCGCGTCCGGAGCAAGGTAGCTGCGGACGTAAGTGGCCCAAACGTGCGTTCCGTCGAACATTACTCCCCATAAAAAGAGAACAACAATAACGGGGTCGCTAGGCGAAAGGTGCGCGCTATCGGGGTATGGAGTAGCAACAAAAAAGGCGAGCAGACAAAGCCCGGCTATGACCGAGCCCTGAAACCAGAGCAAGTCATCCCGCCGCGAAATTATCCATGGGAGCGAAGCTTGATTGCTAGCCATACTGAGGCTCCGGGCTCGTTGCGAAGGAGGACCAGATCCGATCTTGAATGAAGGATCCTGCCGGCGACGTGGCGATTGCAAATGCACAGCGATGCAAGATGTCGCCGACCGGGCCGCCGAGAGCAAATAACAGACTCAACCAGTGCGAATTGCGAATAATCCCGGCATTGTAGGGGCGCCGCTCCCGTTCGTAGGAAGCGAAGCACGTGTCGATTTCCGCGGCCGTGGCCCTGGCCTCGAGGGCCGTGCCCAGGTACCGGGCAAGTGCTGCGGCGTCCTCTATCGCCATCGTCATCCCCTGGGCCATTACTGGATTGATGACATGGATCGCGTCGCCGAGCAACACTGCTCCGTATGCCGAGTAACGCGGCGCGTGCGCGCGCCACAGTTTATATAGGTGTGCCCCCGCGGCCACCGGGCGACGCCCAGTTAACAGTGGGGAGCGGTGCTCGATGTGCGAGAACTTTTCTTCTATTGCACCGGAACGAAATAGGTGCTCGTGCTCACTTCGAATCACAGCAGCAAGGCCGAGACGATTGACACCTGGAACCACCAGCACGCCGCCATCGGGGTGCATTTCGGTACGCAGGACATCAGGCATGCCGATGGGCCGGTCTATGTCCACAATGAATAGACTATGGTTATAGGGGGCGCGGTACACGTCGATTCCCAGTCCTGTTCTGACGACGGACTTCGCGCCGTCAGCGCCGATCACTACGCGGCAGTTCAGCCGCTGTTCTTTTCCGTCGCTGCCTTGGACCAGGACTCCTTGAACGCGACCGTCTTCCTTGATCAGGGACAACACACGCGTCGCATAGCGCATCTCAACGCGCCCCGTTGCTACCGCCGACTCAACAAATGCGCACTCGATCTGGGGATGTGGCAGAACGAGATAAGGATCAGTCACCTTGGGCAAAGCGAGCGGAAAATCCAGCAGTAGGCCTTTGCGAAAATGAAAAAATTGCATCGTTTTTACCGGGCGCGCCCCCGCTGCGTAGCAACGTTCCAATGCGCCCCATCGCCGAAGCAGTGCGGTCACCGGAGGCAGCAGGCTTTCACCGCGATTGATGTTGCCGGGCCCTGCATGCCGTTCGATAAGCAGCACGCGTAATTGGCGGTCGTGGACAAGAGCCAGAGCGCAAGCCGTGCCGCCGACGCCGGCACCGACTATGATGATGTCGTAGTCGTATGGTTGAGGAGCGATGCTCATTGCTTATCTCGCGTAGCCCCGGCTGGGCTGCACGGCTCAAAAGGCAGCCACAAAGGTTTCGAAAAATTGCCCAGCAGGCCGCGATCGCCGGATAGATGAATCGGCACGGCCACCATCGCCCATTCCGGGCCCCCGGCGGCGAGCACCCAAAGTACGACTGCGGCACCTGCAACGACATAGTTATGGGTTAGGTTGTAGAGCAGATAGTAAATGGGCGCAATCGGTTTGCCGCGGGATCTGCGAGATGCCACTGCCCCTGGCAGATAGCCGATCAGATCGATGAGCAAAAACGCGCAGATAAACCGGCCCCAAGAGATGTCCTTCAGGTGCGCAAGGGCCAGAGCCACGAAAATTATGACTATGGCAATGTGTTCGGCCCGCATCCACCAGGAAGTTGCTTGATTTGGGACAGCGGCAGCGCTCATTGCGGTTCCTCAGGCTGCGCCCAAGACAAGGGGCAGGCCGTGGGCGGGTGGGCATTCACACGTGGCTCGCGGTAAAGCGAGATGGAAACCGTGATGACTGGCGAGGGCGAGCATATGATCCACCTCTGCCAACGACACGTTGTAGCCGACACCAAAATCACGGGTCTCGCCCGACAAGGCCAACAGGATAGTTTCCGCCAAGCAGGCGAGTGTGACGCCGGTGGGTAAGTTATTAAGATTTCCGACTCCAAACTTGAGTCTGGAATCCGGTAACGCCACGTGACCGCCATCAAAAACGAAAAGGTCATGGCGAGCCCGAATTGCCGCTGAAGTGTCGGGCGGTTTGGCCACGTCGCAGATGATAGTGCCTGGCGCAAGCGATGCGGCTTCCAGCGCTGGTCGGGCGGCGGCTGTCGCCGATAAAATGACTTGGCAGTCTTTGAGTACCGAGGTGTCGTTGGCAATTTCAATCGCGGGCAGTGTGGTTCTAAGTTCATCGGCCAAGGTTTGCAGCCCCGCGACTGTCCGGCTCGGGTTACCCACCAAAATAAGGCGCCGGAGCTGCTCGCGCGCGAGCAGACGCGCACAAAGGCTGCCGACCGACCCGCGCGCGCCGACTACGGCTGCGCTAACGTGGCTCAGGCGAATATGCCGCGCTTCCGCTGCGGCCAGGGTCGCTTTTACCGCCATTCCTGCGGTAAGCACATTGCCGGTCGTAATTGAAGGTCCCCGTCCGCAAGCTGAAAGTCCGCGTCGGCTGTAGGGAGCGGTATGCCCGCCGAGACCGACAACGCGTACTCCCAAACTTGCCGCCAGATCGACTGCCCTGTTGATATCCCGGCTGATCTCGCGCAGGCCGCGCAGCGCCATTTCCTCAGGCAGGATCGGCAGTGCCAAGATGAGCCCGTCGACACTCTCGCCAGTAGCTGAATGAACAGTCGGGGCACGCATGACAACCCCTGGAGCGAACGCGCTGGTGTAGTCGCACACCTTCCGCAAAACCTCATTACTGAAGCCGCGAAGCGACGGGTTGGTGACTGCAACATCCTCAGGGCGGGTGTAGTGAGCCAGCCATGCGTACTGCGGTTTCGGTGCGTCTTTGGGCACACGGGCGCGCAGTAGCGGCGCGGGGCCCGGACATGCAGTGTCGACTGCAAGGGGGTAGCCGTCAAACGCACCGATTGCCCCCAGGATGGTGCTGGTCGTGTCGTGCTGCAGCGCCTGGAAAACTCCATCCATCGCATCGAGCGCAATCTTCAATTCTTGGTCCGAGATGATGAGCGGAGGCGTTATTCGAATGACGTCGGAATTCCCAAGGGTTGGAAGCACCAGGACCGAACCCAATTCGGCGAGCGTTGCCGCCACGGCATAGCTGTATAGCCCCTGATTCGCAAAAAAGGACAAGAACGTGCCCTGTCGTTCTGTGGGGGAACGCAACTCGATAGCGCTCATGAGCCCGCGTCCGCGCACGGCGGCAATAATCTGCGGGTAGCGGGTGGCCATCTGATTCAGACGCTCCAACAGCGTCGCGCCCTTACGGCGCACTTCTGCGCAAAACCCATTACTCGTCAGTATTTCCAGTACGGTCAAACCGACTCGGCACGCGACATTATTGTTTGCAAACGTGGACGAGTGCAGTAGCGAGAACTGCTCATCCCAAAACGCGGGCGAGCTGAAGCAGCCACTGAGCGGGAATAAACCGCCACCAAGTGCTTTTCCCAGCAACAACACGTCAGGCTCGATCCCATCGTATTCACAGGCGAAAAGTCGCCCAGTCCGGCCCAGACCCGTTTGAATTTCGTCCAGGACCAGTGCTACGCTGTGCTGCAAACACAGACGTCGCACGCGCTTTAGATATCCGGCTGGTGGAAGATGAACCCCGCGCTCCCCCTGTATGGGTTCAAGAAAAAAGGCCGCAATTTTGTCTGCGTCGCGGCTTAATCGATCCTCGAGCGCGTCCGCGTCACCGAACTCTATAAACTCAACACCGGGCAACGGTGGACCAAATGGCTCGGAGTATTGCCGCTGTCCGGTGAGCGCCAGAGCGCCCATGGTCTTCCCGTGAAAGGAGCCGGTTGCAGCCAGAATGATGGATCGGCCGGTACGTCCGCGGACCAGTTTGATCGCTGCCTCAACGGCTTCCGCGCCCGAAGTTGTGAATACGCCGCGGGATAAATTTCCCGGTGCAATTTCCGTAAGCGCCCGGGCGAGAGCTTCGGCATGACAGGCTCGAAAAGGCTGAACCATGGCCGGTTCGCTACTGTCCAGCGCCGTGCGTGCCGTTTCGATTACTTTGGGCGCGTTGTGTCCAAGGGCCAGCACTCCGTATTGAGCGTAGCAGTCGAGGAAATGCCTGCCGTCCGCGTCCACGAGCCAGACTCCGTCGGCATAGTCCCACGCATGGTCCATTCGTAGCAGCGTGAGCAGCCGGCGTAGCGTCGGATTGAGTCGACTCGTGGCGTTACCTTGCGCGCGTTTAAGCATGATAACTCGCCGAGGCAATTTCTCCCCGAAAGATCGCGGTGGTTTCCGACAAGCGAGACCGGGTCAAGCAGTGTCTAGATATGTGGATGCGGTCGCGGACGGATACTGCTATTTCTGACCGCCAGAGTGAATCGGCACCGGTGCAAATTTGAGAGTTGCGTTGAGCCGATATTTTCTTTCTGGGGGCCCGCAAGGCCATTTCACCCGAGCCCTGTGCGCCTGCAAGCTGCATGGGAAAAGACCTCAGCCCGAACGGCCTGAGATCCGCGAACTGACGGGAATCTACCAATTGAGTAGCGCCAAATCGGCTCTCGATGAAAGCATAGAGAACCGCGCCGTGATCAGGACGGCAGACATCAGGACCGGACTTAGCCGTTTCCAACCTACGCCGGGGATTAAGATGGGGTTGTGGGATGTGAAAAAACATGCGCCTCCAGATGTTGTGCCGTTGCGGCCACCGGCGGTTTTGCCGGGTCTGGTCAATAATCTGCCGCAAAGCGCATTACGGATGGCATACGGTTCGGTTACAGATTGCTTACATCTGTCCAGATCCGACTTGTAAGCGATCTGTAACCAATCTGTTAGCGTTTGGTATGTGGCGGCACGGTATGGTGCCTGTTAGGACCAGAACAACCGCATGGGCTAAATCTCATCATGGTTTTTTCTGCAACCCAAAATCAAACAGCGGTCGACTTACTGGAATACGTGGCCGTAAGCGCCGGCATGATGTTCGGGGCTTCTTGTTATTTGGTTCTTGGAGTTATCGCCGGAGCCAATTCTGTTCGCTACACAGGCTTGGCGATTGCCATCGCGGCAACTTTATGCATAGCTGTAGCACTCGCTGTCGGAGAAATGGCCAGTCGCTTTCCATCAGCGCCCGGAATTCGCACTTACCTGAAACGCGCATTCGGGGACGAGTTCAGTCTCTTTTTTACTTACCTGTCGCTGTTGGTCGTTATCCTTTTTGCGGGTATTGAGATCAAGGTGTTCTGCGATGCCTGGTGGCCGGGCACCGCACCGCATGCGCGCGCCCTGGCGACGTTCGCTATGATTTGCTTTCTGGGCTACCTGAACATCACAGGACGCGAACTGCCGCACCTTTTGCAGGTGCTTATTTGCTTTGCGCTTGTGGCCGGGACCATTGCACTATCCTGGGTTGCCATGACGAGATTCGACACGGCGCTTGCGTACGCGCCAAGTGCCCCGCAAGCATCATTTATGTCTTCCATTGGTATCAGCTTTTTTATATTTATTGGTTTCGAATGGGTGACGCCGACAGCCAAGTCGCCCGAAGCGTCGCGATGGTTTATTCCGATAAGCATGGTCATCGCCATTGTGACACTTGCGATAACGTACCTATTATTTGCGTTGGCTCTGAAAGTGGCCTTGCCAAGCTCCGATTTGCTGCGATCCACGGTACCGCAGGTATTGCTTGGCGGGCGGCTGTTTCCCCACTATGGATTCCTGTTGACGCGGTGCCTGTCATTTTTGGCGTTGCTAACCATACTAAATGCAGGAGTCATTGGCGCTTCCCGGCTGCTTTACATCCTGGCCCGAGACCGATCATTCTTTGGGTGGCTCAATAAGCGCCTTTCGGTGCTCAATTCTAAAGGCGTACCTTCCGCGAGCGTTCTGTTGCTGTGCGGCCTGTGCCTGCTGTCCTCGATATTGGAGATCTACTTCGACGCTGCGCAAAACGTCGCTCAGGTGTGCGCCGGCCTTTATTGCTTGGTCTACTGTGCTTTCGTTGCGTCACATATTCGGCTGCGCAAACGACCTATCGATAAAGACTTGTTTCGCAGCCTTTTACCCACCAGTCTTTATTATGTATTGGCCGCCATCCTTTTAATGCTTGGCATTGCAACGTTTCTTGGTTCAGCGGACCATATTTCAACAAGACTCCCGTTGCTCACCCTGATTACCTTTTTGTCGGGTGCCGCCGCTGTTAGCGTAGCCAAGTCGCGGCGAATCGCACAATTTCGGAAGACGTCATAAGGCATAGTCATGTCCGCACGGTCATCAACGTTGCCTCTTCCAGAAACACTAGAGCAATTTCGCACGAAGGTTAACGGCGATTCTCGGCTGAGGAGCATTTTGCGAGATTGGGAGCCTGTAATTTTGATCGAGGTACTTAATACGGGGTGGAAGCAATATCTCCCCGTTCGCGACGGTCGCATTACAGAGATTACGTCGGACTTCATGGATATTTCACATGTTGTCCGATTGCGATCGTCCGAGGAAACATTGGTTGCGATTTTTGACGGTAGATTCAATCCGCTGGAAGCATTTTTGAACGGCGAATTAGAAATATTTGCAACCGACGTTGATCAGGTGAAGCTAGACGCCATCAGCCTAGTGCTGTGGGGCGTATAAAACCTGGCACTTGGCATCGAACGGAGAGCCCATTATGAACTTCAGCGATTCAAACCTGCCCGTGGATGCCGCGGCCCAACCCAGCCGAGACATACCTACATATAGCGTTCAAGATTGGGGCGATGGCGGGTGGGATATTCAGCAGTGGCTGGAACGGACCGCGTGGCGAACATTGAAGGACACAAAATATGGCCACGCCGGGATAGAGCAGGGCGTCTTACCCGAGCTCTTCAGCGAGGGACTGCTGAGACAGGTTTGTCTCATAGATATCGGCACGTTTATTGAAGCTGAGCGCACATCATTTGAGGCGGTGGCCGGTCTGCTGCGCTGCGCTCCGGATGAGAACAGCAAGATTTATCTCGGTACCCAAGTAATGGACGAATGCCGACATTTTGAGGTCTTTTGCCGGCGCATGGCTGATTTTGGCGTTACCCCGGAACGGCGCGACATGCTTGTAAAACGTTTTACGACTCCCGCGATCAGGAAATTCTACGACCTGGTGCTCGAACAAGTGGACAAACGGGACTTCATTGCCGGTTGCCTGGCGCAGAACATAATAATGGAAGGCATGTCCTATCCGGTTTACAGATATGAGATCAAATACTGGTCCAAGATCGACCCGTCTTTGAGTCAAATCATTCGCGGCGCGTTCGCCGATGAAGTGCACCATGTTTCATATGGCGAAGCGATCATCAAGCATCATATAAGGGGACTCGATCCATCCAGGAAATCGAAGCTACAGAATCTGTTAAGCGAGTTTTCGAGATTGATGACGGAGGCTTTTGAGCAGGTCATCAGTCACTATATTGGCTTGTACCAAGAATGTGCGAACCAGCATATGTCACTGATGGCCAATGTCGAAATTTTTCCAGGAAGGCTTATGTCTTCGGTGTCGGAGGAAGATCAGGCACGCCTCCTCCTCGCGGAGATAAGCCGCGAGCATGCTCAGCGTGCAGCTCGAATTGGACTTACCGCAATTTGATCCCGATAGAGGTGAAGACGTGATCGAACAACTCCTTTGCGAGGGCTAGCGGAGTAACTATTTTAGAGTGTGCCATGGGAAAGTTCCTCTTGTTAATGCTTTTGTGGCTGCCAGCCTGTCTGCTGTTCCTGGCCTTCTACGAGTACGTGGGTCACCGATGGCCTCTGCACGAGCTGGATCGGCATACGCGGCGCCTCGAATTCGTATCGGACCACAAGGTGCATCACCGCCTCTACGCCCGTCGGTTCCAGGGCGACGAGGTGCCGGCCTGGTATGACGCCCTGCACGTACGCGGCCTAATTGCGTTGCTTTGGTCGGGCCTACTCATGATGCCGGTCTATGCCTGGTGGTCGAGGCCGCTGGCCGTTACGTTCGTGCTGTCAGCGGTCGCGCACGGAATTTTCTGGCAGTGGATCCACGTGCAGATGCACCAGCCGAGCTGCGCCTGGTTTACGGCGACCCGCTATTACCGCTTCGTCCGGGACTTCCATGCGGCTCATCACCGGCAGGCGCGAAGCAACTACGGCTTCGTGTTCCCGCCGTTCTTCGACCGACTATTCGGCACAGAGGCAAGGAATCGCGCCGTGGACTCCGTCAGTTCGCTGCCGGTCCGATGGGGTGATCGCGACCGGGTTTAGATCCTCCACTCGTCTGCGCGGCCAGATAATCCAAATTCCCAGTGTGGAGTAATTGAGCGCGATAACGCACCACTCTTGTCATATGCTTTGCCTATTGATTCACTGTTTACGCTCGTACCGGGAGGTACACGGGTTGCCAGAAATACGATAGGAGCTCACGCTGCGGGCTGTCTTGGTCGGCAACCTCCGTCAGCCCATTTTGAATCGCCTGCCTGCCCACGGCCAGATCAATCAAGCGACTAAGATGTCTCGCTTCCGCGAGAGGCGGCAGGGGGCTCGCGTTTTTATCGTTCCGGGTAGGCAAGTGGCGTGCCAATTCCTGGGCTGCAGCCTTGATCATCGAATCAGTTATGCGTCTCGCCTTGGAGGCAACGATGCCAAGAGCCAATCCAGGAAAAATGTAAGAGTTATTAGACTGGGCGATCCGAACCTTTGTATGAGCGACATTCACCGCTTGGAAGGCAGTACCCGTAGCGATTAGAGCGCGTCCCTGCGTCCAATCCATCAAGGTCCTGGGGTACAGCTTCGCCGGGCGACGTGGGATTGGAAATAGGAAAGATAACTGGGCGAGCCGCATGTTTGGCCATTTCTCGCGACTTGCTCGGTAAAAGCTCCCTTTGGCCGGACACTCCGATAAGGACCGAAGGCTTCACATGCCGGACCACATCCAGCAATGTGATCTCTCCGTTCGGTTGCCTCCGACCCTGCACTTCCTATTCTGCACGCGCAAAAGGTCGCTACTCAGGCCGCAAATCTTCAGCGTTCTCCGTAATTAGACCGGAGCGGTTGATACCATAAAAGCGCTGGCGCGCGGACGCTTCGGAAATGCCTTCATCTTGCATGTACTGACTTGCCCTCCGTAGACGCTACCGGCCGACGTTAGTAAAGTCCGTTCCGGAAGGAGAAGCGGACCTGAAGAAGCGGTTTACGGAGCAGCAGACGATCGGGTTTTGGCCGGACGCCGAGGCCGGTGTGCCGGTCAAGGAGCTGTGCCGCAAGCATGCATTTAGCGACGCCGCGTTCTACAAGTGGCGTGCGAAATTCGGCGGATCGCAGATCAATGAAGCGAAGCGGTTGCGTGAGCTCGAAGCGGAGAACGCGAAGCTGAAGAAGTTGTTGGCCGAGGCGCACCTGGATGTAGGAGTACTCAAGCTGGCTTTCGGCGTAAAACGCTAAGCCCACAAGCGAAGCGGCAAGCGGTGATGCGGATGGCCCAAGGCCATTCGCCCCGACCAAGGGCCCGAGTTCACCAGCCGGGCGTTGGATCGCTGGGCCTATCAGCAGGGTGTGGACCTGAAGCTCATCGCCGCAGGCAAACCCACGCAGAACGCCTATATCGAGAGTTGCAACGGAAAATTTCGCGACGAGTGTCTGAACGACAAATACTTCAGCAATCCCGCTCACGCTCAGGCGGTAATCGCTGCGTGGCGACGTGATTACAACGAGACCCTGCCGCACAGTTCGATAGGGCGAATGCCGCCTGCTGAATTTGCATTACGCCATCGATTGCGTACACGCAATGATGCAACACGGGAAATCATCCAATCTTGCAACCTTGGACTTTACGATCTGCCAAGCGGTAGCGCTAATAGGGGCAGGTCATCGTTTGCAGATTTAAAGCGTTGGTAAGGGGCGTCGATGCAAGGCGGCACTGGCACAGATGTCGCCACGCGTATTTTGAATGTTGGTAAAATAACGATTATGCTTTACCTGCAATCCAACTGGTGGTCTTTCCCCTCCCGCGGGTGGCGGTAGCGCGCCACGTCAGGACATTGTCCCGCAACGCCCGTTGCGCTCTCGGGCGGCAAATCGGAACGGTCGTAAATCGGTAGTAATAAGCGATGAATATGGCCTACAACTCCATCTTACATAGCTAGCAAGCAATTAATCGGAATATTTTATGTTGCTCATGATCGACAACTATGATTCATTCACCTACAACTTGGTGCAGTACTTGGGGGAGCTGGGGGAGGACGTTGTGGTGTACCGCAACGACGAAATCACGCTGGATGAAATCGCAGCGCTTAAGCCCAAGCAAATCGTGATATCACCAGGACCCTGCACGCCTAATGAAGCCGGGGTTTCGGTGCCGCTGATCAAGCGTTTTGCCGGGGAGATTCCCATCCTCGGGGTTTGCTTGGGACATCAAGCGATTGGCCAAGCCTTTGGCGGCAAAATCGTGCATGCTAAGCAATTGATGCACGGCAAGACGTCCAGCATCCAGCACACTAAAAAAGGGGTGTTTTACGATTTGCCCAGCCCGTTTCTAGCCACGCGCTATCATTCGCTGGTGATTGAGCGCGCGAGCCTGCCGGAGTGCCTGGAAATCACCGCGTGGACCGCTGACGACGAGATCATGGGGGTGCGGCACAAGAGTTTGCGCGTCGAAGGAGTGCAATTCCACCCGGAATCGATTCTGACTGAACACGGTCACGAGCTGCTTCGAAACTTTTTGCGTGAGCGTCGGCCATGACGCCGCAGCACGCCTTAAGCCGGCTAATTGATCGGCGCGAAATCTTCCAAGATGAAATGCTCTCAATCATGCGCCAGATCATGAGCGGGCAACTGACCCCGGTGCAGGTAGCAGGGATTATCATCGGGTTACGCGTAAAAGGGGAAACGGTAGAAGAAATCGCCGCCGCCGCGGAAGTTTTGCGCGAGCTTTCTGTGAGAGTGGATGTTTCCGGTGAAAGCCACCTGGTGGACACGTGCGGCACCGGCGGCGACGAAGCGCATACCTTTAATATTTCGACGACGTCAGCGTTTGTCGCCGCCGCCGCCGGGGTAAAAATTGCGAAACACGGTGGACGGTCGGTCTCAAGTAGCTGTGGAAGCGCAGACGTGCTCGAAGCGCTGGGCGTCAACGTCAATTTGACTCCTGAACAGGTCGCGCAATCCATCCACCATGTCGGCATTGGTTTCATGTTCGCGCCCAACTATCACAGCGCGATGAAGCATGCCGCCAAAGTTCGCAAGGAACTTGGAGTACGCACGCTTTTCAATATTCTTGGTCCGCTCACGAATCCGGCGGGCGCAAGGAATCAGGTGCTGGGTGTATTTCATCACGACTTGGTAGGAATCCAGGCACGGGTGTTGCAGGCTTTGGGTAGCCGCCACGTGCTGGTCGTGCACGGCCTGGACGGCTTGGACGAAATATCCGTCAGCGGTAAAACCGAAGTAGCCGAACTCAAAAGCGGCACAGTGGATGAATACACAATCGACCCCACGCGCTACGGGATCAAGCTCTCACCGCTCAATTCAATTCAGGCAAAAACCATTAGCGAATCCAAAGACATGCTGCTCTCGGTACTGGACAACAAGCTCGGTCCGGCGCGAGATATCGTCATACTCAATTCTGGCGCGGCAATTTATGTTTCCGGCTTGGCGCACAGCCTTGACCAAGGCGTCAATAAAGCGGCGGAAGCGGTCGCCAGCGGTGCCGCCCGCGCCAAACTTCACCAGCTGGCCGAATTCTGCAAGGCCCAAATTGTAAAGACCTAAGCTGCGAGTGTCTGACATCCTGCAAAAAATCGCTGCTGTCAAAGTTCGAGAAATAGCCGCGGCCAAAGCCAAAAAACCACTGGGCAGAACACGCGCTGAAGCCGAATCAGCGAGTCCTCCCAGAGATTTTGTAGGCAGCTTACGGGCCAAAATTGAAACAAATTTGTCCGCAGTCATTGCCGAGATCAAAAAAGCGAGCCCCAGCAAAGGCGTGCTTCGGGAAGACTTCAATCCGGCCGGTATTGCGCGAAGTTATGCCGAACACGGCGCGGCATGCCTATCGGTGCTCACCGACCAGGAGTTTTTCAGTGGGGATGATGAATACCTGAGACAGGCGCGAGCCGCGTGCACGCTTCCGGTTTTACGCAAGGACTTTACGCTC
>DATIXX010000042.1 GCA_035518095.1 Burkholderiales bacterium
CAGCTTTAGTTTGTGCAAGCGACTGGAGGATCTAATTAACGCCATCCAAGGCAGCTTGCAGGAACGATTTGGTTTGCGCAAGCGACTGCACGGTCTGGATTAAACCATCCACTGCCGCTCGCAAAGCAGCGTTGGTTTCCACTTGATAAGCCAACAGTCGACTATGACCAGCCTCTAAGTCGTGTGCTGCGCGGTAAAGAACATCTATGTATTCTTGATAATGTTCCCCGGCTTTCTCGATAAACTGAACAATAAGGTTTTCGAATTTTTGCTGATTGCGCTCAAAATTAGGGAAATTCCATAAAGCGGCAACGGTTTGCGCCAGGCGCCCTAAGATGGGCCAACTATAGATTTTTCGTAGAGTGTATGAAACCAAGAGGCCGCTAACCACCACGCCTGCCGACTTTCCTTCGGGCGAGTAGCGTATCTGGCCAAGAATTTGAATCTTTGAAATGCCGTCGCGCAGACGACCAAGGTAATACTTGAAACCGGGTTCGTCCGGGGCGCGGCGAAGGAGGGCCCGGTATGCGGCAGTAATGAAAGCTTCATTGTGAAAAACCAGCAGGTCGTTGACGTGGTATTGTCCAGTCGTCGACGGTTGAAATGCGGGCTGCAAGTCAATCCTACAAGGTTCTGGCAATTGAAGCCTTATCGCACTGGGGGTGGCGACGACCCGTGGTTGTGCAACCGCGGTGTTTACACCTGCCGCAGAGCGTGGAGGGACGGGAAGCTGTGAATCACCGACATTCAAAGAGGCGTTGAATCGCGCAAGCCGATGCTTGGCAACTCCCTCCCGAATACGTTGCATTAGTATTTCGACATCTATTTCGGCGCCGCGGGGTTGAATCATTTGATCACTAAGAAAACACTGCTTTGCACTTTTGCTCGATAACGACGAGGCCTTTTTTACCGAGGTATTTCATGACTAATTCGGCCGTATCGTCCGGGGGGGCTGCGGTCGTATCGAGCCGGATATCCGGCGCGAGCGGTGGTTCGTAGGGAGAGTCGATGCCGGTGAAGAGCTTTAATTCTCCGCGGCGCGCTTTCTTGTAAAGTCCTTTGGGATCGCGCGCTTCGGCTATTTCGAGCGGAACGTCCACAAAGATTTCCACAAACTCGTCTTCGGAAAACAATAACCGTGCCATTTGGCGTTCGGCGCGAAATGGTGAAATGAACGCGGCCAAAACGATGAGCCCCGCGTCGACCATCAATCTGGCAACTTCAGCCACGCGGCGAATATTTTCTGTGCGATCAGATTCTGAAAATCCTAGATCGCTGTTTAATCCCTGGCGCACAAAATCGCCGTCAAGAAGAAACGTATGGTAGCCCAGCGTCAATAGCTCTGCCTCTACAAGGTTGGCGATGGTTGACTTGCCTGCAGCAGGAAGCCCCGTGAACCACAGCACGAATGGCTTTTGCGCTTTTATTTGAGCTCGCGCGCCCTTTGAAACGCCTGAACGGCGCAACGCCTCGGGCACTTTTTTTGGAGGCTTCATCGCGTTCCTATGGCCGCCGCGTTAAGAGCAGGGGAGGTAATTAAATAAATTACGTTGAGGAATTTCTGCACTTCCGCGAGCGGCGCGTTGGTCACATAAAGCAAATCTTTATTTTCGACCGGAAACGACTGTGCGACGAAAAAGGTCTCGGGATTTTTCAGATCGACCCGGTAGATCACCGGTACCTTGCCGTCGGGTGTAACCATAACCGGCTGGTGGGGCCATTTCAGCGTGTCTGAAGGTTCGAAGCGAAAAATGAAAACGCCTTGCGCGTCGGCGCGGTTGTCGATCAATCCGCCGGTTCGCGCCAGAGCCTGCGCCAGCGTGATGCCTTGCGCTTCGAAGTTGATCTCCTCATTTTTCCCCGTCGCGCCGAGCGCTGTAAAGCTGAGCGGCTGGAACAGGGCAGTGACCACGTCGCCGGGATGCAGCGGTACATTCTGCCTCGGGTCCTTGATGATGGTTTCCAGTGGAAGCGAATAAACGTTGTCGTCCCGCGTTACCTGAATGGTCATTTTGTCTACCGGCTGGCGCACGCCGCCGGCGGCTGCCAGGGCGTCCAGCAGTTTTTCGCCGCGAGGCGTAAGGGGAACGAGGGTGCTATTCGTTACATCCCCGACGACCGTAACTTTCGAAGAAACATTATGGATTACTCTTACGAGAACCTGCGGCTGATTGGCCTTGCCCTTAAGACCCTTGGTGATTTCAGCTTCGATTTCCGTGGGTAACCTGCCGGCTGCTTTCACTTGACCGACAAAAGGGACATTGATGAAACCTTCGCTATCAACCATCTGGTCCGGCAGCGTGGTCACCTGTGAGGTCGTCAATGATGCCGCTTGGGCGCTAGCCAGGGTGATTTGCGGCGCCCCAAAGAGGGTGGCCGGAGGCGCTTCCCATATCGTGACTTCTACCACATCGCCCGGCCCTATGAGCTGCGCGTTGATCGGCGCCGATCCCAACGTGTCCGAAAACATGTGCGTTGCGCGATGGGCCAGCAATTCACGCGCCACTTTATCCGTGACATCCACAATTTGAATGCCTGCCGGATTTGGACCGGTTTCGATAGGCTTGACATCGGATTTCACGAAACCAGCGTCGGGGAGGCCAAGACTGCTGCAACCATGCAGGATCAGAACGCCCAGAGAAAATGTCAGAGATAATGCAAGATTTGTACGCATAGCGAGGGACTTTAAAATATATACTTAATTAGGATGCGAACCCCGGTAGAATTCTGCGAACGGGCGCTTTTGTTTTACTTTACATCCAACGCGATAAAAACACCAAGTTTTGAAAGCGGTAGTCTTTCTTGCCGCGTGCCGACACCCTGTCTATATGATTACACGCCTACACAATCATGCCGCGTATCCTGATTGATATTACACGTTTAATCTACCGACGGCTGGTCGGCAGGCTTCCGACGGGAATAGATCGCCTGAGTCTGGAATACGTTCGGCATTACGCGCACACTGCGCGGGCGGTTTTGAGTCTCTGGGGCCTACATGCTGTTCTTTCAGAGACGGACTCCGATCGCGCGTTTAGCATGTTGCTGGACGGCCAGACTGACGGTGCCCGAGTAGCACGGCAGCTCATTCTTAAAGCGTGCTTGTACGGCTGGATGAACACGAACGTGGCGGGCTGCTATTTTTTCAATACGGGCCATATGGGACTGGAAAGCAAAGGCTACGCGCTGCTGTTGAAGCTCCTTGGTGTTCGGCCCATATTTGTCGTCTGCGATCTCATACCAATCACGCACCCGGATTATTGCCGCAATGGCGAGCAAAAACGTCACATAGCGCGTATGCGCAATGCGCTTTCGCGAGGGCACGGGATTATTACGATATCGAATGATACGCTCGATAAATTGAAGGGCTTCTCGAATCGGGCCGGTCTGCCGGTTCCGCCCACGGTGGTAGCCTCGCTCGCGTCCGGCCTGCCGGGACTGGCACCGGGACCGCGGCC
>DATIXX010000043.1 GCA_035518095.1 Burkholderiales bacterium
TGCGATGCTTAAATATTCCGGCTACCGCACGCCCACCAAAATTTTCGCCCATGGTTTCCTTACCGTGAACGGCGAGAAGATGTCCAAATCGCGCGGCACCTTTATCACCGCGGAGAGTTACCTTAAGCAGGGTCTCAATCCCGAGTGGCTGCGCTACTACTACGCGACGAAACTGAATGGAACGATGGAAGACATTGATCTCAATCTCGAGGATTTCGTAGCGAGAGTGAACAGCGATTTGGTAGGAAAATACATCAACATTGCAGCTCGGACTGCAGGATTTATCACTAAACAGTTTGGCGGTTTATTGTCGAGCGATCCACTCACTGAAGACATGGAACTTTGGCATTTCACCTCAAAAATAGCGAAAACTCATCCCCAGCAGGGGCGTGAAATCAGTGTCATTCGTGAGTATGGGAAAGCATTCGCAACGACTATTCGAGACGAATATGACAAGCGAGATTACAGCAAAGCAGCTCGTGCAGTAATGCATGTCGCAGACAAAGCTAACGAGTTCATCGATAAATGGAAGCCGTGGGAAATTGCGAGGGATCCGAATAGAAAGGATGATCTGCAATGGGTCTGTTCTGTCGGTCTTGAACTATTTCGGCTTCTAACCCTTTACCTCAAGCCGGTATTACCAACCCTTGCCGAACAAGCTGAAGTTTTCTTGAATGTTAAACCTCTCGCATGGTGCGATGTGAATAGTTCACTACCGCCTAACCACAAAATTAATTCTTACGAACATCTCATGACTCGCCTCGACACAAAGCAGATTACTGCACTCGTTGAAGCCAACAGGGAAAGTTTGCAACCAACAGCACAGGCTCATTCGCCGCAACGCCACGCACAACACCAGGAGAAGGCCGTGGAAACCCGCACGACATCAAGTACCATCACCATTGACGACTTCAACAAGATTGATCTGCGCATTGCACGCATTGTCAACGCCGAGCACGTAGACGGTGCGGAGAAATTAATCAAGCTCACGCTGGACGTGGGGGACGGCCAAACCCGCACCGTCTTTGCCGGAATCAAATCGGTCTACGAGCCCGAAAAACTCAAGGGCCGACTCACGGTAACGGTAGCGAATCTCGCTCCGCGCAAAATGAAATTCGGCGTGTCCGAAGGCATGGTGCTCGCGGCATCGGGCGACGCACCGGGCATCTATCTGCTTGCACCCGATTCCGGCGCCCAGCCAGGGATGAAGGTGAAGTGATCTCTTTGGAAGTTAGCGCCTCACCGCTTACAGGCTCGCTCCTCGCCGCAGTTTCCTGGCTTGCCATTTCGGGTCTGGCCCTGATCCCCGCTGCGAATGCTTTTATCGCCAGGCGGCTCGCGTTTCCGCTTGGCGCGCTGGTGGGCCTTGCGCTTGCCGCCTTTGGCCTTCAGGCAATATGGTTGTCCCCAGATCAGATGACTCTGCCGCTCGGTCTGCCGGACCTGCCGTTTCATCTGCGCGTCGATCCATTGGCCGGATTCTTTCTGATGTTGCTCGGCTCGGTTTCAGCGGGCATTTCAGTCTACGCCGCCGGTTATTTCCGCAGCGAGACCGTACAGCGGCTCACGCTTATCGCTCTGCAATACCACGTGTTCCTCGCCAGCATGGCTTTCGTTATCCTGGCCGACGATGCGTATTTGTTCATGGTCGCTTGGGAAACGATGGCGCTGTCTTCGTACTTCCTTGTCACAACCGACCACAAACTGCCGGCGATCCGGAGCGCGGGCTTTCTTTACTTGCTGATTGCGCACTTGGGCGCGATAGCCATCCTGCTTTGCTTCGGCGTGATGCATGGCGGCCATGGCGACTACACGTTCGATGCGTTGCGAGCGGCGCACCTCCAGCCGTTTTGGGCAACTGTTGCGTTTTTGCTGGCGTTCTTCGGCTTCGGCGCAAAAGCGGGCATGATTCCGCTCCACGCCTGGCTCCCAGAGGCACATCCTGCCGCGCCCTCCCCGGTCTCGGCGCTGATGAGCGGCATTATGCTCAAGACCGCAATCTACGGCATGGTGCGAGTGATTTACGATCTCATCGGCGGCGTGCGTTGGGAATGGGGGATCCTGGTGCTGATTATCGGCGCCGGTACCATGCTGTTTGGCGTGCTCTACGCACTCATGCAGCATGACTTGAAGCGCCTGCTCGCGTATCACTCGGTCGAGAACATCGGCATCATCCTGCTTGGACTTGGCATGTCGATGGTGTTTATTGGCTTCGGTCACCCCGTGGCGGGCGCGCTCGGCCTTATCGCCGCGCTTTACCATGCGCTCAACCACGCGGTATTCAAGGGATTGTTGTTCCTGGGCGCGGGCTCGATCCTGCACGCTACAGGGCTACGCAATCTAAACGACATGGGCGGGCTGATCCGCACCATGCCCAAGGTCGCTTTTTACTTTCTCATCGGCGCCCTGGCCATTTCGGCGTTGCCGCCTTTGAACGGCTTTGTCTCAGAATGGCTCACCTTTCAGACCGCGCTCCAGGTTCCCATTCTGCAAAACAGCGTAGTCAGAAGCCTTGTACCGCTGTTTGCCGCAACGCTGGCACTGGCTGGCGCGCTAACCGCAATGTGTTTTGTGAAGGTGTACGGGATTGCTTTCCTCGGCCAACCGCGGGAGGCAAAACATCCGGCGCACTCGCCAGTCACGGGCCGCGGCGGCGACGCAGGCGAAATGGAACGCTTCGGCATGGCTTGGCTCGCAGCCAGCTGCCTCGTGCTGGGTCTGTTTCCAAGTTCATTCCTGCTGATGCTTAACCGCATCTGCGCGCACCTGACCGGCCACGGCCTTTCCGATCAAGCGCTGGAGTCCAGCTGGCTCTGGCTCGTTCCCACATCGAGCGTGCAGGCAAGCTATGCGCCTATTATTTTTCTCCTTGTGATTGTTGCCGTGACACTGCTCACCTTTTTGCTGGTGCGCCGCTTCTACCACGGCAGGGTGCGCTTTTCCAACCCCTGGGACTGTGGTTTTCCCGAGCAGACGTCGCGCATGCAGGACACTGCCGACGCATTTGGCCAGCCGATCAGGCATGTGTTCGGTCCGGTTTACCTCATGCAGCGCCACATGCCCGATCCGGACGATCCCGCGCCGAGGTTTTCGCTCAAGATCGAAGATCGGCACTGGTATTGGCTTTATCTGCCGGTAGCGAGGCTTGCAGAATATGTTTCATCGAAAATCGCTCTGTTGCAGCAGGGCAAGATCAGCATCTACCTGCTCTACAGCTTTTTCACACTGATTGCGCTGCTGGTATTTGTGCGATGACTCATTTACCCGGAATCGCCTTCCAGATTCTGCAATCCCTGTTCGTGGTTCTTGCCGCACCGCTGCTCGTAGGCTGGTTGAACCAATGCCGGGCCTGGCTGCAGAACCGGTCGGCGCCGAGCATCCTGCTGCCGTACTACACATTGGCGAAGCTTTTTCATAAGGATGCGGTCATTGCACACAACGCGTCGCCGCTGTTTCGCACAACACCCTATATTTTATTCGGCTGCATGTGGCTCGCTGCGGGAATTGTGCCGGTACTCGCAACCGATTTGCCGTTTGCGCCGGCGGCTGACATCATCGCCTTGGTGGGCGTGTTCGCCCTTGCCCGAGTATTCTCGGCTTTGGCTGCAATGGATATTGGAACGTCGTTCGGCGGTTTGGGCGCACGACGCGAAATGCTGATCGGCTTTTTAGCCGAGCCCGCAATGTTGATGACGCTGTTCACCGCCGCCTTTATTTCCGGCTCGACTCAGCTCACAACCATTGTCGAAACGCTTGCACATCGCGAATTCGTGATCTACCCCAGCCTCGCCTTCGCGGCAGCCGCCTTCCTCATGGTACTGCTGGCGGAAAACGCCCGCATCCCAATCGACAATCCAGCCACGCACCTTGAGCTCACCATGATTCATGAAGCGACGATCCTCGAGTACTCGGCGCGCCATTTGGCGCTGATCGAGTGGGCCACCGCAATCAAGCTGTTTGCATACATGACTATAGGCATCGCTCTATTTCTGCCGTGGGGCATCGCCGAGGCTGGAGACTGGAAGGCGCTGCCGCTTGCTTTCGCTGTACTCGCGGTAAAGCTGTTCTTCGCCGGCGCGGGGCTCGCACTGATTGAGACTGTGCTCGCCAAATTGCGGCTATTCCTCGCTCCCGAGTTTCTGTCTACAGCATTTCTGCTCGCGGTGCTGGGGATGCTGACTCACTTCCTGGTCCGCGCATGAACCCGTCCCTGGCAAGCCAGGCCGTGAATCTGCTAGCCGCGCTTCTGCTGTTGATCGCATTCGCCATGCTTTCGCAGCGGCGCATTCTGACCCTGATCCGCCTATTCGCGTGGCAGGGCGCAGCGCTCGCAATCTCGACATTAATCGTCGCCTACTCGACCGGCCAGACCCATCTGTACTTCTCAGCTGCGCTCACGGTTCTGTTGAAAGTCGCAATGATCCCCTGGGTGCTGCACCGCCTGATCGACCGGCTTAACGTACGCTGGGACGTGGAGACCCTGATCAACATACCGACTACGATGCTGATCGGCATTGGGCTGGTAATCTTTGCGTTTGCGCTGGCAGCGCCAATTTCGCAAATGGCGAACGCGTTTACCAAGTCGACGCTGGGCATTGCGCTAGCGAGCGTGCTGCTGTCCTTTCTCATGATGATCGTGCGGCGTAAAGCGGTGCCGCAGGTGATCGGGTTTCTGGCAATGGAGAACGGCCTGTTTTTCGCCGCCACCAGCGCCACTTACGGCATGCCGCTGGTTGTAGAACTTGGCGTCGCGCTGGACGTCCTGGTTGGTACATTCATTTTCGGCATTTTCTTCTTCCATATTCGCGAGCAATTCGACAGCCTCGACATTCGGCATATGGAAAAGCTGAAGGAGGACTGAGGTGGAGATCACGCTGGTTCTCGGCATTCCGCTCCTGGGCGGCCTGCTGCTCGCGCTGGTGGGCCACAGACGCTGGGCTCCGGAACTGAACTCCGCGATGAGTTTGTTGACCTTCGGAGCTGCAGCATTGCTTACCGGGCGCGTCATCGCCGGCGGCCCGATGATGGCAATGGGCGAGCAGTTCTTCGTCGATTCGTTCAACGTTTTCCTGGTCGCGTTGACCGCCTTCGTCGCCTTTACCACATCGTTGTTCTCGCGCCGTTACATGCGCATCGAGGAACACCACGAAAGAGTGAACTCGCATCGACTGCGCCTCTATCACAGCATGTACCAGTTGTTCTCGTTCACTATGGTGCTGTGCCTGCTTGCCAACAACGTCGGCATCCTGTGGGTGGCGTTGGAGGGTGCAACCCTTTCGACGGTGTTGCTGGTGAGCCTGTACCGCACACCGGCGAGCCTGGAAGCGGCGTGGAAGTACTTTATCCTGTGCAGTGTCGGCATTGCGCAAGCGCTCTTCGGCACCATCCTGCTTTACTTCGCCGCTGAAAAAGTGCTCGGGCCCGGCGGCACCTCGCTTCTGTGGACACACCTGTACGAAGTTCGACATCAACTCGAGCCTACCGTGCTTTCACTGGCCTTTGTGTTTCTATTAGTGGGTTTCGGGACTAAAGTCGGGCTGGTTCCGCTTCATAACTGGCTCCCCGATGCGCACGCCGAGGGTCCAACGCCGGTTTCGGCGGTGCTGTCTGGCCTTTTGCTAAACGTAGCTCTTTATGCCGTGGTGCGGAGCAAAGTTCTGGTAGACGGCGCGCTCGGGCGTAATTTTTCCGGTGGCCTTCTGATGGGATTCGGGCTGTTGTCGGTCGTGGTAGCGGCGTTTTTCCTTTCGCGGCAAAAAGACATCAAGCGCATGTTCGCCTATTCGTCGATTGAGCACATGGGTATCATGACTTTCGCCTTCGGCATGGGAGGGCCGGTCGCGGCATTTGCTGGCCTGCTGCACATGACGGTGCACTCGCTCACTAAAAGCGCAATTTTCTTCACTGTTGGGCACGCCTCGCAGAGCACCGGCACTCAGATCATGGACCAGATCCGCGGTCTGATCGTGCAGAGCCCGACCATCGGCTGGGGCCTCGCAGTTGGAAGTCTGGCCATCCTCGGCATGCCGCCCTTCGGCGTATTCACCAGCGAATTTATGATGTTGACCACTGCGATGCACGAGCACTCTTGGGCCACGCCGTTCCTGCTAATCGCGCTTGGCGTCGCGTTCGCTGCGATCTTCGGCAAAGTGCAACCGATGGTCTTCGGCGAGACCACTGCGCACCGCCTGCCACATCCGCCGGCGCTTATCCCCGTGTTCGTACACCTGGCGATCGTGTTGATGCTCGGTCTGTACATCCCGCCCTACCTCGTTGCATGGTATCGCCAGGCAGCGGCGCTGATAGGCTGAAAGGATGACCATGCGCCTGGCGGAATTTCCATTGGATGTCCAAGTACTCCCGGGGGCTATGCCGGCTTTCCGCGCATCGATCGATGCAAGCGAACTGCGCGGCCTGTGCCAAGAAGCGCGGTCACAAAAATTTCCGCTGATAGCGCTCTGGGGTAGCGACGAAACCCAGCAAGGCGGTGGGTACGCATTGCATCTTGCTCTCGCGCTTCCTTCTGGACTGCTGTGGCTCACCGTGCCTCTCGCGCGCGAGCATCCGCGCTATCCCGGCATTGCCGACGTCTACCCGAGCGCCGACCGCATGCAACGCGCCGCCTACGATCTTGTCGGCATACACGCCCAGGACAATCCCGACCGCCGCAAGTGGCTGCGCCACGGCGCCTGGCCCGGAGGCGTGTTCCCGTTGCGCAGCGATTTCAGCATCGCCACCCATTTCCCTGCCGCCGAAGACCACTATCCGTTCGTAAAAGTTGACGGCGAAGGGGTGCACGAAATTCCGGTCGGTCCGGTACATGCCGGCACGATCGAACCCGGGCACTTTCGATTTTCCATTGTCGGGGAAAAAATTCTGCGTCTTGAGGAGCGGCTTGGATATAAGCACAAGGGAATCGAGAAGCGTTTTGAGACCATGACGCTTGAAGAAGGCGCCAAACTCGCCGGGCGAATCAGCGGCGATTCGACCGTCGCCTACGCCTGGGCCTACGCCATGGCTGTCGAAAGCATCGTGGGAGGAATCGAGCTGCCGCGCCGGGCGCACGCACTGCGTGGCATCCTGCTCGAATTGGAACGCATCGCCAACCATCTTGGAGATCTCGGTTACCTGGGTAACGACGTGGGGCTCTCCTTCGGTTTTTTCCAGTTTTGGCGCCTTAAGGAAGATTTGTTACGCCTCAACGCGCAGTTATTCGGTCACCGCTATTTGATGGACGCTATCGTGCCCGGTGGAGTTGCCAAGGACCTGTTGCAAAGTGAAGCAGATTTGCTTCTAGATCAGCTGCAAAAAATCCAAAAGCAGGTTACCACGCTCAAGTCCATCTATGACGAACATGCGGGCGCACAGGACCGGTTTATCATGACTGGGCGGTTACCCCCGGAACTCGCGGAAAAAATAGGCCTGACCGGATTCGCCGGGCGTTCCAGCGGCAACCGGCGCGACCTCCGCGTAAATTATTCAATTTCACCCTATCGGGAGCTCGGTGTGCAACTGGTGTCGCACACGCGGGGCGATGTTGCCGCTCGCGTCTCGGTGCGGTTTGACGAACTGGCCGAATCAATACGGCTGATCCAAATGCTGCTGCGGCAGCTTCCTTCCGGTGGTACTCGAATTGCGCTTGCCAACGCGGCCCACGGAACAGCCGGCATAGGCTGGGTGGAAGGCTGGCGCGGTGAAATATTCATTGCTCTGGAAGCAGGCGAAAACAACCGAGTACGCCGCTGTCATGCGCATGATCCTTCATGGCAAAACTGGCCGGCATTACAGTACGCGGTAATCGGCAACATCGTTCCCGATTTCCCGCTGATCAATAAATCCTTCAACTTGAGTTATAGCGGGCACGACCTGTAAGCATGTACCAGCTTCTAAAACAGATTGCTCAAACCGGTATCAAGACCGAAGCGGCTCCGACGGCGGATGAGGCGCTGCGCATCTTGCCGCAGCGCCTGCAAGAGGGAATTTTAAGGTATCTTGGACGAGCGTTAGCCATCCGCCACGTGGATGCGGGTTCGTGCAACGGTTGCGAACTCGAAATCCACGCCACCAACAGTCCCTACTACAATCTGGAGCGGCTGGGCATCCGCTTCGTGGCCAGCCCCCGCCATGCGGACCTGCTGCTTGTTACGGGTCCAGTATCGCGCCACATGGAGACCGCATTGAAGCGCACCTATGAGGCTACCCCGGATCCCAAGCTGGTGGTTGCAATCGGTGATTGCGGCTGCAGTGGCGGGATCTTCGGCGAAAATTACGCAAGCTGCGGCAGCGTGGCAAACGTAATCCCTGTGGACGTTGCCGTACCGGGCTGTCCTCCTACGCCGCTCGCCATTATGCAAGGCATCCTCACCGCGATCAGCAAATGATACGGCACGCAGGTCGTCACGATCGAGTTTGTGCAATGGAACTCTAATTCATTTCTGCTGCAGGACAATTACTGACATTGGGCAAGCGACCGCAGCCGTCAGTGAATAAAAAACGCGCGCCATCGCGGTAGTCGGCTTGATTAACAGGTTCGCGATCTGCTGTTACTTGGTTGGAAGCGCGTCATACGATGGCAAATCAGCTGCCTGTTTGTACCATGCCGCTTTTGACGCGAAGAATATATTCTGGGACGGCTCTATCCCCGGGTGTTTATCCAGGGTTCCCGCTGGAACAACAACCACCTTTTGATTCTTGCTTTTCCATGGCAATGAAGAGCCACAACTCTTGCAAAATGCGGTGGAAAAATATTTGGTTTGTTCGGGTGCGTAAACACCCACAAATTCCTTTCCTTTTGTCCATGAGAACTGCTCCGGCGAAACAAATAAGTTTGCAGAATGCGCACTACCGGTAAATTTGCGGCACCGCGAGCAGTGACAATATTGAAAAATTCCCATGTTCCCGGTAAGTTCAAACTGAACTTGCCCGCACAGGCAACTTCCAGTGGCACGTTCGTCCGGCATCTTTTTCCTCCTGCTCGTCGAGGTGGCGGATCCAAGCGCCGACGGCGGCAAAGTAATGTTCGGCAGAAGGAAGCCTATCACGTCTGCCATCGGGCGTCCGCATAAATGACGGGCGCGGATTACGGTATTGAAAATTAGCCGGTCAGTTCGTTCCCGGGATCTGAAAGAAAGGGCTTGAGGCACTCGGTATTCGAACGTCGCGTAACGCGCTCGTTGGTGTCTCCACTACACGCGTAACGCGACGGATTCGAATGCAAACTGAATTGAATGTGCCCGCGATCAGCCGGCGTTTTGCAAAGCAAACTCCCAGTTGATCAGCTTGTCGAGCACGCCGTTTACGTAATCGGCGCGGCGATTCTGATAGTCCAAGTAATAAGCGTGTTCCCACACATCTATTACAAGTAGTGGCTTCATGCCGGATGTCAATGGAACCTCGGCATTCGCGGTCTTTACAACCCTGAGTTTATCGCCGTCACGAACAAGCCATGCCCAGCCACTTCCGAATTGTGAAACGGCTGCGTTGGCAAGCTCCTTCTTGCAGGTGTCCAGGCCGCCGAAGGATGCCTCGATTTTCTGCTTCAGTGCGGCCGGCGGTTCGCCGCCTCCTTTAGGTCTCATGCTTTTCCAATAGAACGTGTGGTTCCATGCTTGCGCGGCGTTGTTGAAGACTGCGGCTCTTTCTGCCCGTCCGGCGGTGGCAGTAATAATCTTCTCCAGTGGCAGGTCGGCATACTCGGTTCCCGCAACAAGCTTGTTCAGGTTGTCCACATAGCCTTTGTGATGTTTCCCATAATGAAAACCAATTGTCCTGGCCGTTATCGCCGGTTCCAACGCGTTTTCGGCGTAAGGCAGGCGCGCCAACATATGCGGCGCCGTTTTTTGCGCAGGTCTTGATAAACTATCCGTCGAAAGTTCTGCCGCGGCGCCCGCGGCAGCTATACGAGAATCGCCGCGGCCCATTTCTGTCGAGGAATTGCTGGTATTTCGTTCGTTCATATCGGCCTCCGTTTGGTCGGTGTGGATCGATAAAGTAATCAATTAGGACCCGGCTCGCTGCAGTCACGCGAAAAGGAGTCGGTCCCCTTGAGCGCTTGGTTAGGCGACGGCATTGCCATACGAAGTAACAAATTGAGGTTGTCTGGTAAAGCAAGCGCACCACCTGCGAGTTTTCCAAGAATTGTCGCTGATGCGGAGCATTTGACAATCACTACAGGTTTGAGCAACCTCGGTTCCGGCTCCAACGGTCTCGCGTCTCGCCCTCGCCCGGCCAAAGCTATAGTTTTGACTGGGTCCTGCCGCATACGTTCAATCTTTTTTAAGGCGGGCGTTACGTGATTCCATAGCACGAAATAAATGAGGGATGGCAATGGTCTCGCTAGTTGTGATTTAAGTTTCCGCTATGTTCGTTGGGCTCTTATGCCGGCTACGTAACTCCGATCGCAAGTGACCGAGGTGGACAGTGGCAAACTGCGCTGCATGCAGTTTTGCAGTTTCCACAACCGCCGTTGCGCCTTGTCATGTATCCAAAGCACTCATATGCCCCTGGATATTTGCTTAGCGGCACCGGCGCTTACTTCTCCGAATCGCGTGCAAAATACCCATGCCCGGTACTTTACAGTCGGCCGCCGCCACCCTACAGCGCAGGGTATACTCACGCTACGCAGCAGATACTGCGCAATGCAAAACATCCCATGATGGATTTCCTGCAACGGAACTCTCGTTTCATTGCCGCCGCAGCGTTGATATTGCTCGGCGTATGGATTGTGCATGACTTTCTCGCAGCGCTCGCCTGGGCAGTGGTGATCGCCATCGCAAGTTGGCCGCTATACCAGCGCTTCGTGCAAAAATTGCCTGTGCCCTACCGTCGGCGCTGGGGTTCCATGTTATTTACTAGTTTGGTCGCCGTGGCGCTACTGATTCCACTAACTTATGCTGTAATCCAAGCTGGGCATGAAGCCAGTCTAGTGTTAAAAGTGCTGCATCGCGCCCAGCAATTCGGCCTGCCCGCACCGCAGTGGCTTGGAAAACTTCCGTTCGCGGGGGACTGGCTGGTTTCGTGGTGGAGCGGCAATCTCTCCGATCCGCATGCACTCGCCGGGCTGCTGCTTCAAGCGAATTCGGGGGTTTCTTTGGAATGGGCGAAAATTTTCGGCCGACAGATCGTGCACCGCGTGGCAATCCTGGGTTTAACCCTAATTACTCTCTATTTTCTTTACCGCGATGGCACAGTATTGGGGCAGCAGCTGGTTGAGATGGTGCGCCGTGCTGTCGGGGAGAGCGGCCAGCGTTATATCGCGAATATGGCCCGCGCCGTGAGAGCCACGGTCAACGGACTCGTCATGGTGGGTCTCGCCGAAGGCGTTCTTCTCTGGATCGGCTATGCGCTTGCCGGGCTGGAGCACGCAGCGCTTCTCGGCGCCTTGACGGCTTTGCTCGCAATGATCCCTTTCGCCGCGTTGTTAATTTTTGGCGGAGCATCCATTGCGCTTTTGGTTCAGGGAAATATTCTCGCGGCTGCGTTTTTATTCTGTTTCGGAGCGCTGGTATTATTTGTTTTCGATCATTTCGTAAGACCCGCCCTCATCAGCGGCGGCGCACGATTGCCTTTCTTGTGGGTATTGCTGGGCATTTTGGGCGGGCTGGAAAACCTGGGTTTGCTGGGATTGTTCGTCGGCCCGGCGCTCATGGCAGCGCTGATTTCGCTGTGGCGCGACCGCACGGCGGCATTGGCTGCACAATAGGAAGATGGTCAAGCGTTTGCGCATTTATGGCCGGGTACAAGGCGTGTGTTTCCGCGAAACCATGCGCCGGCAGTCGGAGACGCTCGGAGTTACCGGCTGGGTGCGCAATCGCTTCGATTCCAGCGTGGAAGCCGTAGTGCAGGGAACACCGGAAGCATTGCGAGCCATCATCGATTGGGCTTATCGCGGGCCGGAATCGGCGCAGGTCGAGCGTGTTGAAATTGAGGAAGGTGAAGGAAATTTTACGCGCTTCGAAGTGTTGCGCACGCGCTGAGTCAGAAGATTAGCTCTACGTTCTCGGGAGCCAGCCATTCGCACAAATCGCGCAGCAAATTTTCATCGAGACTGACCCGCCATTCTTCACCCAATTGCACGTCACATTCCGCGTGCGCGTTGTGATAACGTACTGCGACCGGGCACAGCCCTTTCCGGTAGGGTCCGAGCAGGGTCCGCAGCCGGGCCGCACTTGCTTCGCCGTTGAGGCTGAGACGCATCGCCCGCGCGAACCGGTTGCGCGCCGCGGTCAAATCATACAGTCTTTCGGCGGAGACTCGTAGACCTCCAGAATAGTCATCCTGGCCGACCTTGCCTTCGACAATCAGCAGTTGGTCTTCTTTCAGCAGTTCGCGGTTCGCTTCGAATAGTTCATTGAATACCACTGTTTCAACTTGACTGGTGCCGTCATCCAGCACCACGATCGCCATCCTTCCGCGGCGCGTCTGCTGAATGCGCACGCTGTGGATGATGCCGGCAAGCAGAAGCGCCTGCTGCTGCGGCGCGAGTTCGCTCAAACCTGCCTTCACAAACCCCTGCAGGCTCTTCCGGTAGCCGGCAAACGGGTGGCCGCTGAAATAAAAGCCCAGTGCCATCTTTTCGTTTTGCAGTCGCACCGGCTCAGGCCATTGCGGCGCATCCAACAGAGCAACGTGCCGCGCAGCGCTCTCGTCAAGCTCGCTGAACAAGCTTACCTGATTGATCGAACGCTGCGCCTGCTCGGCGTTTTCCATTGCGATACCCACTGATGCGAGCAAGCTTTCGCGTCGCGGGGAGAGTGAATCGAATGCGCCGGCACGTATCAGAGATTCGATCGCACGGCGATTGACGACGCGTTTGTCGATGCGCCGACAAAAGTCAAACAAGTCGACAAAGGGCCCTTGCGCATCACGCGCGCGCGCAATCGCGTTGATCGCCGCTTCACCCGTGCCTTTGACCGCCCCCAGGCCGTAGCGGATTTGGGCGTCACCGACCGGCACGAAACGATATTCACTCAAGTTGATATCGGGCGGCAGCACCTCAAGGCGGTTCGCGAGACAATCCTGGTAGAAAATCTGCACCTTGTCCGTGTCGGCCATTTCCGCCGAGAGCGTGGCGGCCATGAAAGCTGCAGGATAATGCGCCTTGAGGTAAGCGGTCTGATAAGCCACCATCGCATACGCCGCCGAGTGCGACTTGTTAAAACCGTATTCCGCGAATTTCTCCATCAGCCCGAAAAGCTGCTCCGCCTGCCGGCTCCTGACCCCGTGCTTGACTGCTCCCAGGATAAAAATACTCCGGTGTTTGGCCATTTCCTCCGGTTTCTTTTTGCCCATCGCGCGACGCAGCAAGTCGGCCGAGCCCAGGCTATAGCCTCCCAGCACCTGCGCAATCTGCATGACTTGTTCTTGGTAGACGATAACGCCGTAGGTGGGTTTCAGCACCGGCTCGAGCTCGGGGTGAAAATATTCCGGTTTTTCCACGCCGTGCTTGCGCTTTATGAAATCGTCTACCATTCCTGATTGCAGCGGCCCGGGTCGGTTCAGAGCCATTAATGCGATCAAGTCATCAAAACAATCCGCTTTCAGACGGCGCTCTAGATCCTTGGCGCTTTTTGATTCCGACTGGAACACTGCGGTGGTGTTACCTGACGCAAATATTTCGTATGTGGCTTTGTCGTCGAGCGGCAAATTGTCGAGCGTAAAATCCTTGAATTCCGGCTTCAGGCTGCGCAAATAGCGCACTGCCCAATCCAGCACCGTCAGCGTGGTGAGGCCGAGAAAATCAAATTTGATGAGCCCGATTTGCTCGACGTCGTCTTTGTCAAATTGACTTATAATCGCGTCCGCTCCGGGCGCGACGTAAATCGGACAATAATCGGTGAGTTTGCCCGGCGCAATCAGTACGCCTCCGGCGTGCATGCCGACGTTGCGGGTCAGGCCTTCGACGCGCTCGGCGAGCGCAAGAAGTTCGCGGACCTCTTCTTCTTTCTGCTCTCTTTCTTTGAGTTGCGGTTCCATGGCGCGTGCCATTTGCAGAGTGACGGTTTTTCCCGGCTGCACCGGAATGAGTTTCGCCACCTGATCACAGAAGTTATATGGCAGATCCAAAACCCGCCCGACATCGCGCACCGCGGCTTTGGCCGCCATGGTGCCAAATGTGGCAATCTGTGAAACGCTATCTTCGCCAAATTTATGCTTTACGTATTCGATCACCTTTTCGCGGCCGTCCTGGCAGAAGTCCACGTCAAAATCGGGCATGGACACCCGTTCCGGGTTGAGGAAGCGCTCAAACAGGAGATCGTAGCGCAGCGGATCGAGATCGGTGATACCGAGCGCGTAGGCGACCAGAGAACCGGCTCCGGATCCGCGTCCGGGACCGACGGGCACGCCGTTCTGCTTGGCCCAGTTAATGAAGTCCGCGACGATCAGAAAATAGCCGGAATAGCCCATTTGTACGATGGTGCGCGTTTCAAAATCAAGCCGCTTCCGGTAAACCGGCATTTGCTCGGCTTGCCGCGCGGCGTCTGGATAAACCGTGTCAAGCCGCCGCTTAAGCCCCGCCAGCGCACGCTCGCACAAATACTGGTCGAGGCTAAGATTATTCGGCGTGGGAAATTGCGGCAGCCGGCTCGTTCCCAGCTCCATTTGCAAATTGCAGC
>DATIXX010000044.1 GCA_035518095.1 Burkholderiales bacterium
ATAAAGGAAGCATTCAATGAATTAAGCTGATAATCATAGGAGGGGTTTGCGCCACGACTTGGAAAACAGAGTTATCATATGCTGCGGTCGCCGCCTTTCTTGTTCGCAAGCGGCAATCCAGCATGGCGACATGTCGCTCAACGCGGCCGGGGTAAGAAAACACGGGTACAAACCTCATTTTTGTCTATTAGTGAGTCTTCTATTTCTAGTTAAAAAGGGGAACTTTATGTCGCACCAACGCAAGTTTGCATTGCTTCTCGCTTCGTCATTGATTGGCTTCTCCTTGAGTTACGTTGCGCCGGCCCAAGACGAAACTAAAGAAAGTCCGCCGGTATTGAAGCGGAAGCCTTGCGAAGAGCTGAAGGCAGAAATTGATGCGAAGCTCCAGGCGAAAGGCGTTACCGCCTACACTTTGGAAATCGTTCCGAACGAAGATGTGGGGGACCAGAAAGTGGTTGGCAGCTGTGACGGCGGAACGAAAAAAATTACCTACAAGAGAAACTAAGGCATTTCCAGTACACATAGCGGAGCTTCCAATATTTGTCGATACGGGTGTACAACGGGCTCTTATTACAATAGTTGGAACTCATTGTCAGCAGCGCGCTTTAATCGACGCCGGCGAGGCGTTTAAAAACGGTGGCAACCGAATTGCAAATGGTAACAGCTTCCCGTTTTAATCACGCCTATGCTGTGCCGCGCGCACCATGAACCTTATCATTCAAGGCAGCGAGACCGCGAACCGTGATCTCAGGCAATTGGCAAAACTTGCCGGCGCTTCGCGCATCGAACGAATCACCGGCGAGGCATTCCGCCTGTGCGAAGCGCGCGCGCGCGATGGTGTCGCGGAATACTGCCAGAATGCGAAGCTCGATTTCGCCTTTGTACCTGCAAACCGCAAGCTTGCCGATTTCGGATTGCTGGCAATGGATATGGATTCCACGTTGATTAGCATCGAATGTATTGACGAGCTTGCCGATATTCAAGGCATCAAAGACGAGGTCTCGCAAATCACCGCGAGCTCGGTACGCGGCGAAATCGAGTTTGCCGAAAGCGTGCGCCGTCGCGTGGCCCTTCTCGCCGGTCTCGCGGAATCCGCATTGCAGAAAGTTTATGACCAGCGGCTGCAGCTTTCGCCCGGCGCGGAGCGGATGCTGGCCGCGTTGAAAGCGGCCGGCGTCAAAACATTTTTAATTACCAGCGGTTTTACTTATTTTGCCGAACAACTGAAAAAGCGCTTGCACCTCGATTTTATTTATTCAAACGAACTGGAAATTGTTAATGGCAAATTGAGCGGCAAGCTGACCGGGAAAATCGTCGACGCCGACGCCAAGGCGGCTAAAGTCGAAGAAATGCGCAAGCGGCTCGGATTTAAAAAGGACCAGGTCATCGCCATGGGCGACGGCGCCAACGATTTAAAAATGATGGCGCAGGCCGGAATCAGCATCGCCTATCACGCCCAGCCCATCGTCCGCAGGCAAACGACTTACGCCATCAACCATGTCGGCCTGGACGGAATAATTAATTTATTCGCCTAACTGCGCGCTAGCGAACTTCCTCGATTGTGTTGGCTCCGTTTGATCTGTATTAATAATTCGGAGCAACCTGAACAGTAAACTCCAGTGTGAATGGAAGATTCCGAAGGACTGCGTATGAAGTACGGCCGCTTCACAAGGATACTGCATACCCTCATTGCCTTTGGGATTTCGCTCGAGCTTTTGTTAAGTCTCGTGATGAAAGCGCCGAAGCTTGGACGCGTGCTCACACCTCTGCAATCGTTCGGTTACGAGGCACACAAAATGGTCGGTATGGCCGTTTTCGCCGTGCTTTTCCTGCATTGGATTGTCTTGGTGTCCGGCCATGCGTACAAAGGCATCGGGCACTTCTTTCCGTGGTTTTCCAATGCGCGCATGCATACAGTGTTGAGCGATATTCGCGAACTCCTCAAACTTAAGGTGGGAGACCCTGAGCAAGAGGACAGCTTTTCGGGCGCGATTGAAGGTCTCGGCTTCATTGTGGGAAGCATCCTCGCTGCAAGCGGAATAGTGCTTTTCTTCGGGATTGCCGAGCACGGCGATATGAGCGCGGTCACTCATGCGATCAAGGAATTCCATGAGTTCTGGGGTCCCGTCATGTGGGGCTATCTGGGGATCCACGCTGGCGCAGCGATGGTACACGTTGGGCTGGGACATCGTTCGATCCTATCTACCTTCACATGGTGATCAATCGTTAAAATTTGACCAGCCAACACCCGCAAGTGCGGACGCAACAGGATGGAGGTTGCCGCTGAGACAGGCTGATAGCTCTGAACGGCAGCGCACGGCCGTTTTGCGACCGGCCGTCAAGGCGGCCTCCTTCCTGGCCAAACCGCTACACATTGGTCTGCTTAGCAATCTCCACTGCGTCATCGACCTCGATGCCAAGATACAGCACGGTGCTTTTGAGTTTCGTGTGTCCGAGGAGAAGTTAAACGGCTCGAAGATTTTTGGTCCGTGTGCCGAAAATTATTTTTGCCGCTACTGCCATCATGTTCACCACCGCAGGTAAATTACCCCCGAGGCTGTGTGACCTTTCCCTTGATCACCAGCAACAGCGGAATGGCGGCAAGTTGTGCTCCAATCGAGAACACAACCAGCGAAAGCAGGGAAAAATCGTAAAGCATTCCCATTACCATGCTACCCAGGAACCAGGATAGCCCGAAACCCGCATTAAAAACGCCGTAGGCAGTGCCGCGCCTGCGCGCTTCCACCATGCCGGCAATCACGGCACGCAAAATGGATTCCTGCGCTCCCATGCCGATGCCCCAAAGCACAACCCCCGCCAATGCCAGATAGAAATTTCCGTAGAAAACAAGCGGGGCAAAGAAAGCAGAAACAAGGGCTCCAATAATCAAGACGGCAATGCCCTTCCTGTCAAACCAAAACCCGCACACTACCGCCGCAAGCCCATCGAAGCCCATCGCGAGCGCATAAAATATCGGGATCCACTTATCGGGTACGCTGCCCGCTTTTTCAAAATGGTAAGCAACGAGTGAAAAATCCGCATAGCCTGCGGCGACGCAGGCTGCCGCCGCGAGATAAATCCAGAATAGGCCGCTGAAACCTTTGGTTGCTAAACTGGAACTGAGGGGCTCGAGGTCGCGCGGCCGCGGATAGAGCAGGCACGCAGCGGCCAAGGTGCTCAGCGCCAGGACCGCCGGAACCAGCAAAACTGCGAAGCTGAACGGGTAACTTCCTTTGAAAATTAGCACCGCCGCGACAATCAACGGGCCGACTGTGGCGCCGATTTGATCGAGCGCTTCATGCAATCCAAACGCCCAGCCCGCGCCTATGCCGCTGGCGGCATGAGAAAGCATGGCATCACGGGCCGGCGTTCGAACCCCTTTGCCCACGCGCTCCATGACCATCAGCAGTCCGGCCGTTTCCCAGCGTCCCGCAACAGCAAGCAATGGCACGGCGAGCAAGTTTACCGCATAACCCACGATGGTCAACGTCCAGTATCGCTTCGTCTTATCGGCAAGAAATCCGGACGCCAAGCGCAGTGCATAACCGGCAAATTCGCCGAATCCTGCAATAATCCCAACCGCTGTGCCAGTTGCGCCAAGAACGGCCAGATACGGTCCCGTAATACTGCGTGCCCCTTCGTAAGTCATATCGGCAAACAGGCTGACCACGCCTATCAGCACGACAAACTTGAGGGCACTGCTTCCCGTTTTCTGTTTTTGCGCTGGCGTAGAGATATCGTGCATCAATGTTCCAGCATTTGGCCTAGTGTTTCCCTATCCGCGTGCAGGCGAGAACATCGCATCAGAATCCGCAATACCTGTCTATCGCCCGGCGCCAAGCTGTTTGTTCCGTGCCTTTGGTTTCGGGGCGCGCGCTCCAGCTTTCCTTGCGCAATGTTTCTTCAAGTTCCCAACCAAGGCGCGCCAGTTTTGCGCCTTCGACGCTGGCAATTACGCGCGCAACCGAGATTGCATTGGCTTGGGCAAGCGCGCGCGAGAAATGCCTCATACAAAGCCCATAGCCGTTTTCAAACCCGAGCCGGTAGCGGCGCTCCTCCAGCAGGCGGAAAAGAAGATCCAATACGCGGTCCGCTGCAACCTCCGAGCGCGTGCACGCCGGACACGGCATAGGCCGAACAACGATCTCACGGCTGTCACGTAATCGTTCGAACGGCTCATAGATTCTGCGACGCAGCCGCGCCAGTAGAGACCTGCTCTTCGCCGGAGCAGCTCCAATCAGTCTTAGCATTCCGTTCGATATTTGGCGTCGAGAAGCATTGAGAACATTGCGAATCGTACGGATAGCAAGGATCGGACTGCCAAAATAGATGATAGTCCACACGTGCTCGGGACATGTGGGTAATACGCCCCCGATATCGGCGTCAGTTTGAACTGCGGACTCAAGCCAGGCAAACCACTCCTGCCAGGCGCGGTGTTCTTCGAGGCAGATTGCACAAATATCGGTACGCCTTAGGTTCTTTGTGAATTCCCCGACCGGGTCGCGCGCAGTATCCCCGTTGGAGATTCCAGCGTCTGGGCCCGCCATTATCAGGGGATCCAGAAAATGCCCTATCGCAAGATGGCATGGCGCCCGAACATCGCGAGAGATTTCCGTGATCTGATTTTGCCTAGCTTCGATTTCTTCAGCACGGTTCTCATCCAGCGAACCAAGGGCGGCGACGATTGCACGCTCGTGATTGCTTAATAAATGCCGTAGGACGGGCGCCGCAAGTTCGCCGGAGATCGACTGCAAATGAGGGAAGCAAAGCCGTCCCGGTTGCCCATAACATGCGATGTTGTCCTGATTTTCCAGAAATCTCTGTAGAAAGAATGCGCCTCGGTCAGCGACGCCTTGCAGCGTCCTGCAGGCCGGACATGTCGCGGAGAACGCGAGTTCCGACTGCAGCCGCTTAGAACTGATAGCCCCGTATTTCGCCAGCGTGCTGCGAAGCTCGCTCGTCACCCGCGAAAAAACGTAACTGAGTTGGTACGAATTGGCTTGAGACTTTTCCAAAAGCCTGCCATGTTTCAAGCAAAAGCCGCGCGCGGCTGCAATTTCCTTTAGGATCCCCGGATCGCCATAACTTTCCTGCAGGAACCAGAAAAAATAATCGATGGTACTGCTGGCAATTTCAAAACAAATAGGGCAACCGTCCCGGGCAAGCAGGTGGCGCAAGTGCGCCGCTTGCAAGTCATGACGGGAGGTTTTGCTTTTCATCCGCGTTCGGAACCGAATCGCCTGGGCCTTATCTCGGGTCCCTGGAAGGTCGATGGTTATTGCCGGGGCTGGAACGCAAGCGCGGACCTTGCGGCGTTCCTGACCACTGCGGCAGGATGCCCCTTTACTAATGTCTGCAAAGCCTTTTGTCGCGACTCGCCTTGTTGCATTTTGCGCAAACGGGTCACAACCTCAAGTCCTTCAATGACGTCGATGGGATGTCGCAAGGCGCAATCCGCCAGTCGCCGAGCAAATTCAGCATCACCACGCATCCCCATCGCAATGATTACGCGCATGCGTACGTCGGCCAGCGGGTGTTCGAGTGCGCCGATGAGCTTTTCGGTGTATTCGCGAGCACTCATTGCGGCGACGGGCGCTTTGCACGCGGAGCAAATTTCCTGTTCTATAGACATCATGCGAAAACATTTCGGACAGAAGTATTGCTGCATCACCACATTCTTGAACTCGCAGATTGCATCCAATACGGCTTAGTTCGTTCGCCCAAATAATCAATACGACTGCTTGGCCGGGATCACTCCGCGCACGCCTCCCCGCGGATTGGCCACATCCCCGTGGTAGCGGGGAATGAGATGAATGTGTACGTGCATGACGGTCTGCCCTGCAACCTCTCCAACATTGACGCCGATGTTGTAACCTCCCGGTGATCTATCTTTATCCAGCGTTTTTTTAGCTCTGTCTAACAGTGACAAAAGCGCCCGCTTCTCCGCCGCGGTGGAGTCGAAATAATTTGCAAAGTGGCGGAACGGGACGACCAATAGATGTCCGGGGTTCACCGGATACTTATCATAGCGGGCGTAGGCAAGCTCGTTCTCCAGGAAAATATCGCTCCTCGCGCAAAACGGGCAATCGTCTCTCATCTGGTGCGCCTCCCTGTTAGCGTAGCCCGATTATCTGGGTGCTGAGCCCGGTCACGATCAGCAAAATGAGAATTTGCATGTTGATTGCAGGCACCTGTGCCTGGGGTAAGGCGGGATTCCATTTCCGCGAGCAAATCCAGTAATTGTGAGACCAAATCGTTCAAATCCCGCTTCGCGGAATCAGACAGTTCACCGAAGCCACGCATGTTGCGTGGTTGCAGCTCCTCGATTGCAATTTTTGCAGCTCGGAGCGCGCATTGAGCCGCCCATACTGCGCTTACTTCTGCCGGAGGCACATTTATTTGGTAGGCATTGAGCATGGCGAGCATTTCGGCGCGCGCTTGGGCGACATAATCGGCGATTAATTTTTGCTGCTTCGGGGTCGCATCGGGTATGTGCCTTGAAAAGGCGAAAGCGGTTTTCCACTTTCCAGAACGCGCCGTGTTTCCGATAGCAGCTCGTCGACATAAAGGAACGTCGCACGTAAATAGGACTTGTGGTTTTCGTTGAAGCCTGCCATTTGCTGCCTCTCACCAAGCTCGCGGATCTTGGAATTCTGTCAATATTCCATCAAGGACATTGCCGGTCCTGAATGCCTTGACCTAAGCGAGAGGCGTGCAATAAAAAAGCCCCTCCCTCCCGGGTAGGGGCCATCAGCCTATTCAGGCGTTTGTGGCGGGCTCCATCGCCTTTAAATCAATTATAACCGTCACCGGCAGTTTGGCAAATCAGTTCCTCGCGGCCCTGACGGTTCGAATAGCAATCCTATAGAGCTTGAATTTGAAGTCATCACCGGCTAAAGTAACAAATAAGAGGGAGATGGCATTCTCCTGATAACCGTCGCTGGCGGCTAATAATGCCTACACGTTCTCGGGGACGAGGCGAAGCGTAGGCGTTTGGCGCAGGATCTTTTTATACCCTCCGGTTTTCCTTCGCATTCCGAGGCCGTCTTATACAAGCCCGGTGCGGAGGGGAACTTATGCCGGCAGGTTCAGAATCACTCATCAACCCATATTGCGGTGTCAATAGCCTTTCCGCCTGGCTACCGGTCCTGAGGCTTGAGCGACCAAGCAAACCGTTTAGGTCGCCGTTGTTCATGTTATGTCAGATGCAGCGGAACGGCCTGTTTCGGGGAGTGCTTTTCCCGTGTTGATTCGCCAATCGTTCCATACACAGGGTGGGAGCGACATTGACCGATATATGCGCACGCACCCGAACAGCGGGGCGTGTCCGGTCTGCGCGGCAATTGTTCAAGTTGACGAAGAATGTTTTTCACATCTATTTTCCGAACTAGACCATGTGGCATCATCTTCCGAAGCGGTGATTGATGCGCTGGGCTTTTGTTCCCGACACGGAAGCCTTTTGGCGGAACAGTCTGACAAGGCGCAAGGCATTGCGCGGGTGTTTTCCCGCGCGAGCCAACATCTTTCGGAGTGGTTGAAGAACGAGCGCATTGCCGAGGAGAAGCTACAGCCGATGTTTCTCACCGCGCCCAAAACGTGCCCGGCTTGCAAATTCCGCGAGCACGCCACAGCTACCCATCTTACAAAGATCGCAAAACTGTGGACTGAGCCATCGGTTCTGGATGGAAAGCAAAATCGCGCCATCGTGTGCTTACCGCATCTGCGGAAGCTTGCGATTACCCTCGAGCCTTCCGTTATTGACCGCGTGCTGGCTATTCATTTTGACGAAATAACGTTCGCACTTCGCACCTTGGACGAGATAGGGGGCTTGGAACAAGCTGCTACAGTCGGCAGCGATGCCGGCGTCACGGCAGCAGTGGAGTCAGTAGCTGGAACCGTTGCGGGTTTGCCGAAATACGAGTTGGTTTCAAAAGGGGATGAAGGCAGCGACTTGGCGGCAGCTTTACAGTCTAATAGTATGTCGACGGAAAGTCTGGAGAACCCGAATATATGCCCTGTATGTCTGGAGGTGCATCGCGCTGTGGAGAAATGGATAAACTCGTTGGAAACCGCTGTTGAATTTGGCCAGGATCTTTGGATGGTGTTTCCCACCTGTCCCGAACACGTGTGGACCTGTCTTCGGCGGGGCAGCCGGAGAGTTGCACTTGCGGCGACCCGCCAAGTTGCTGACGTTATGCTGCGGCACCTGCGTCGCGGAGCAGAGGCACTTGCCCCGAATTCCGATGCCAGCACTGAGCAACAAACCGCGCCTTCGGCCCCTGCGCGCAAATCGGCGCGTGGCATTCCCCGCTGCCAAGCGTGCGAGCGCATGAATCTTGCAGAGGACAAGGCAACGGACCAACTTCTCCGGCTGATGCAAGAGCAGCGTTTCAGGCATTCCCTTGAACGCGGCCATGGATTATGCATCAAGCACTTTGCGTATGCGTATGTCTTCGCACCGAAGAATAAGATCCGATCCGCGCTTCTGGAAATCCATACGCAAAAACTGGAGTCGTTACGGAAGGATCTGGACGCGGCACTTGGCAGCCGGTCACCTGATTATTTTCAAATTGATAGTTCTGGAAAAAATCTGTCTTGGAAGTGCGCCGTATACCGATTTTCCGGATTTATCTGAATCAGCTCGTCCGACGACACTCGGTGTAAGTTGCTTTTGGCACTGCGAGCTGGCTTGCCCAGCAAGTTATGAACGATGCTTTGAGTCAATCAAAACTGAACTTCAAAAAAGCTCTGCGATAATGAGGGACAGCACCAGGGTATACCCACAAAGGGCGAAAACGGCGACCTAATCTAAATCGTGAGAGCGGTTGAGGTCGAATTACCGAGGTACCGCGGTCATGACCTCAAGGACGCGACCAGCCTCAACGGATTTTGCAGCAAGTCCAACGCACCGAAGATATCCCTGCACACCAAGTGAGCCCCAACTATCGCGTCCACCGCTGTTCCCTCCTCTCCCAGCACTGCGATGCCCAACGCCGCGGTCGTCAGCATTCTGCGATCATTTCTTCCGTTGCCAATTGCAACGGTTTGATCCGCGCCCAGGTTGCGAACATATTTTACCTTTGCGGTATCTTGGTGCTCGCGCGAAAGGATAATCAGGCGGCAGGCAATACCTTTGACCTGATCCGCGCTTTTTTTGAAGGTGTCCCCGGTCAATACGTGAATTTGAAGCCGCTTTGCCAGACTTTCCAGGCGAGACCTGATTCCGGTGCGCAGGTCTCCATCGCGCGCAAGGGTACCATTGTAATCCAGAATGAGATGTTCCAGTTACAGCGTTCTGAATCCGGGAATTTCGATTTTGATTATTTTACGGTTCCGAGAAACTAAGAACTAATTGCGACGCGCATAACTACATGACAGTATCAGCGACAAATTCGGCCTTTTGCCAGAACGAGCACACGAGCGGGCATCTGCGCCGCGTCGAATTCGGTTGCCGGGCAGCGTCACCGACTTCGCCACAAACATTCCATTACTCCAGCTCATTCGCGCCAGCGTAGAGTCGTTCCCGCATCATATCCGAGGAGTCCGACGGCGCGGTATGGGGAATCGCACCGAATATTTGCCGGTACAGGTCTTCGCCATAACTAGTCGGCAACGGTTCGCCTTCGATTAGTCTAAAAGTTCGCCGCCCGTCGCTCTGCCTTTCGGCCCGAAGAAAAAGGGCGGTGTCCATCTTTTGTAGGTAAAACCCCCGCGCCAGGTCAAAGAAATGAGTAACGAAGAAGACCTTAATTCCTGTTTCCAGCAGCGCGCCAATGATTTGCCGCGCGACCTCTGAGCCTTCTCTTTCATTCGTTGCCGCGAACGATTCGTTGCACAGCAAGATGCAGCCGGGGGCCATTCTATCCGCGATCTCGCTCATCCGGCAGAGCTCTTCGTCGAATTTTCCGCTCTTCATGGCGGCATCTTCTTCCCTCTTGAAGTGTGTGAAAAGCCCCCGGCACAATTCGGCACTGAAAGACTCGGCCGCAACGAACATGCCGCATTGCATCATCAGTTGGGCCAAGCCTACGCTTCGCAAGAACGTCGACTTCCCGCCTTGGTTGGCGCCGGTGATCATCACGAGCAATTTATTATCTGCGTTCAGATCATTGCCGATCACCCTGCCTTGCTGAATCAAGCTCAGACAGACATCGTATAGTCCATGGAAGGAAAGCGCGCGCGCGCCCGAAACTAAGGGCACAGGAAAGCACGTTGGCGCACGATTTTGGGTAAGCTGGCCGTGCAAATTCACGCAACCAATATAAAACGCCAGTTCCGCGCGCAGCATCACGAAGAAACTCAGAATGTGATCCGCGGACTGGGCGAGCGCATTCGCCACCAGATTAATACCGCGCCCCCGCAGCTCCGACAGGACCTGGGCGCCGGCCTGGTCGCGATCGGCGATGCGAAAGGTGTACGCGGGCGGTCTTCGAGCGAAGATCCGCCGGATCCAGCCCGGATTCTCACCCCGGGATTTGCGTAAAACGTAGTTGGTACCTTCGTTGCCGTTTCCCAGTTCAACGCTTACCAAGACGCCTCCGCGAAACTTCATTTCATTGAGATGATCTTCAATAATGGCAAAATATTCGTCCGTCAATTCCGCCTTGAGCATGGCGAAAAAAGCCGCAAAGCCTTCTGACTCAAAATTATCGGAATATTCATCAGCGCTGAGCTTCAGCTTTTTGAGCATGCCCATGAACGTCTGCAATTGACCGACCGAGCCATGCAGAATACCGCCTGGATAGCGGCTGACGAAACCCAAATAATGCTTCTTCGTGCTTTCAATCGACTCGACGGCGATATTGTAGATGCCTCTGACCACGGATTCATTCTTCAGGCAATCCCTGAGGACATTCTGGCGGAAACAAATAGTTCCCAACTCATCCGACAGACCCGACAGTACGGCTTGCTTCGCCACCTGCAACAGGAATTTGTCATCCGCGGCCATGGCGCTGAACAAGGTGCTCAATTCCAGATCCTGAGTCAGCGCCTGTTCGTTCAACGGTGGCATCTGCTGCAGATCAAAGTCACGGTCGCGATACATAAGGTGTGCTTTCACGATTTCAGCCGCTCCTTCAGGCGCTCGTAGGTAAGGCGGTACTTTTCGGCAATCGCCAAGGCATAGGAAAGTCCGTCTGCCGGTCTTCTTTCAATCTTGTACGTTCGCAGCGTCGGATCTTCGGGCGCGATCGCGGCGACGACGCTAACGGTCTGCTCATTCAAAGAAGAGAGCTCATCCAGAAAGGTCACGCAAATGCACAGGGCGTCAAGCTGCGCTACACGTTCTACGATCCTCCTGCTCAAGTGCACGGCGTCCTGCAGGGCCATGGACGAGAAAATTTCATTCATGATGATGATGCTGTCCGATGTAGCATGGTCAAAAACGCGATGAATTCTGATCAGGTCATCCTGCAGCTTCCCGCGAAGGGTCGTGGCGCTCTCCTCCCGCTCAAAGTGCGTAAATAAGTGGTCAAAGAGAAAGAGGCGGGCTTCTGAGCCCGGGACGGGACAACCCAGGCTCGCCAGATAATGCAACTGGCCGAATGTGCGGGCGAATGTCGTCTTTCCGCCCTGGTTCGGACCGGTGACGACAAAGATCCGCTCTCGGCCGGTTAAGAAGAAATCGTTGCTGACGACCGGCAGATTTTCGCGGACCAGGTTGCGCGCCAGCGCCAGATCGTAGCCCTCGCGGCTGCTGACGTTCTTGCACTTGTCTGAAACTTGCGGATAGCAGAACTTGAGTCCGGCGCGTTTGAATGTTTCTGCGTATTCCAGACAGGCAATGTAAAACTGTATTTCCCGGTCGAAATCGACGATTGTTTTCTCCAGATAACTTTTGTTCCTCGTACTGTAACCATCGAGTGCGAGAAATACATCTGGATTCAACTGCGCCACCAGATCCAGCACTTGGGCTTCGACGTGGCTCATGCCAGAGGATTCTGGATACTTCACCCTGTAGTCCCTCACCGCGCCTTGCTTGAATTTCGCGAAGGTTTCTTCCACGACCGCGCTGTAATCGGTTTCGGAAACGTAATTACGCACCGTAATGCTGCTGTCCTTGATAAGCAGACAGTATCTGATGGCGGACAGCCGTGACGTCAATTGTTTCGCTTCCGTTAAAAGCGTTTTGAAGCGGCCGCATCCGGCGTACTGGGCCAGATGCCTTCGGAAGGTTAGCAGACCGCGCGATTTTAGATCAGCCAGGTACAGGTCATATGCGAGATGTTCAACAGCATCACAATAAATATGCACCGCGTTCAGGAACCATCGTTCTTTGTTATATTTGTAGTAGAGCTTTTCCGCGCCAGACAAATGCTCACGCATTACACGCATCTGTTCTGAAAATTCCTTGATGCTCCGGAACACAACCTCGTTTTCAAGGTCGCGCATGATTTCGTGGCGATACTCGATCGCAGCGAGATCGGTCAGGCGGGTGTGAAAGAGCGGTTTGAGATGATATTCCTCCCGGCCGGCCGTGATGGCATCCACGATCTGATCGAGATTCAAATCACGAAAGAAGTCCGGCGCTTCGAGCGTTTCCCTTATTTTGCCGTAGTCCGGTCCTTCGAACAGGATGCTATTGAAGCTCCCAGGATACGAGACTTGGTGATCGGCTGCGGAAGCTTGGTCGGATGTGCCGGTCGTCATTTCGATCGCCCTTAATTCGTATCAACAGAAAACCCGGAATCGGCTGTACTTCGAAAACTCATCGTCAGAAGACCATGTCGTTTATCGTCGTTTCGCTCATTTCCGACGGTTCAAATTTCTTTAAGCTGCTCAAATCGATCTGAATCGTCGCCGCGCGACTTGCGGACAGATCCGGACCAGGTATTTCGGCGCCCGGCAACTGCGCCCTAATCAGGTCGCTTTTTGCGACAAAATGGTGCCGCATGCTATCGAGCATTTCCCAACGCCAGCCGTCGAGTTTTTTACCGAATTCGATCAGTGCGGAAGAGAGCTGCGCCGCCGTGGCGCGCTTGCGTAATTGTCTGCGGATACTGTAGGCGAAAATGCGCGCACTGGGAAATCCCAGCAGCGGTCTGCGCACGATGATTCGGGGAATGAACGCAGCACCGTTCATCGCGGGCATCGCGATAGGTCTGGGTAGATCCTCGTCTAATATTGGCGCCACGCCGGCAGCTTTGCTGGCCGATGCCAAGGCATTGCATAGCGATGCCCGCAGCTGCATCAGGTCCCTTGCAACGGTAGTCGCCTCCAAGTTTGCCCTGCTGTGCAATGAAGCCAGTACGAGTGCTGTAATGTCGCTCGAGGGCTCGTCAGTTTGCTTACACAGTACACCCGCGTTATGCGCGGCCTCGACGAGAATTTCCCCTACTGTGTCGCCCAGTTCTTTGAAATTATCCGGTCTGTGCCCGCGGGCTACGTCGAGCTGCGCATACGCTTCGGACAAGACCCGGTTTGCCTCTTGCCGACGCTGCGGCCAATCGTCGGAGGCCGTCTGCAAGGCTGTTGATAACCGTCTATCAAGCGCGGCTATTATCGCGTCTCGCAACATCCAGAGTTTCTGGCGTATGGAGAGTCTGGCGAGCTTGCCGTGATCGCGCAGACCTGGGAATAGCACCTCATTCATCCATTGGTCGCATAGCGCGATGTCACCATTTTTCACGCTAACGAGATGAACAGGGATTTCCAACCCCAATCTGGTCTCCAGTTCGCACTGCACGTAGCTCTGCGCTTTCCACCGATCTTCGGCGGAGAGTAGATCGGCTTTGCTGAGCAGCACCATCACACTGGCGCCGGAACGGTAAAGCGCGTTGGTCAACCGGACGTCTTCCGGAGTCAGCAACGAAGCTGCGTCCACCAGCACGATGGCAAGATCGCAGCGCGGCAGAAAGGCGAGAGATTCATTTGCGCCCGCGGCCGCAAACGATCCCAGGCCCGGGGTATCACTGAAGGTAACGCCTTCCTTGAGCATCGAAACGGGAAGCTCTACGTTGATGCGGGTCACGTGCCGCATATTGGATGGGTTGTATTGCTCCGCTGCGAACTCGGACAGGCGGCCCAGATCGAAGCTCTCCGGTGCGGCATCCACGAACCAGGCTCTGCCCCAGCGTTTGGGACCGAAGACGATGCGCAAAGGGATGGCGGTTACCGGAGTGATCCCGATCGGCAGAACATCGGTCTTCAGTATATGGTTAAGCAGCGAGGATTTGCCGGAGTTGACCCGCCCGAAAACCGCGACTTCCAGCGTGTGGGATTCCATTCGTTCCACTAGCATTTCCAGAGTCGCGCGAAATTCCACCAGACCGTGCGCAGTGATGATCCGCTCCAGTTCTGCGAGCAGCCGGGCCTCGTCCGTCGCGGCCTCAAGCCGCTGCAGACGGGCACGTAGCTCGCCGGCACCGCCTTGGGAAAGGTAGGATTCCATCTGGTCGAGCAGCTCTATCAGTTGCGATACCATGCGATTCAGCGCCTTGCGGCCTTCCTCGGAAAGCTCGCCGTAGCCGTGCATGTATTGCGGCTCGAGTTCTTCGATCGCAATTTCCGCTGCGCGTAGCGCCACCCGCGCCGCCCAGACTGCGTCAACAGTCGGTTGCGGAAGCGCGACTCGCTGCTCTTCCAGCAGTGAACGCATGAGAGTGCGCGCCCGCGCCGTGTAATCGGTGATCACTTTTTGCTGGACCGGGGTGGCGTTCGCAATGTATTTTGAAAGGGGCGATTGATTTTGCACGGCGTCCAGAATACGCGCGATGTCGGACAGCAGCTCGTCAACGTAGGTCAACGTCGTGAGCACGCGTGACTGTTGATTTTTATTGAGCGCGGCCATTTTCGCATTTTGTCTTGTTCGTCATGGCAACGAGCTGCAGCAAATCTTTCTTAGCGAACGCCGTCATCGCAGCGTTTCGTAGCGCCCGCGTCGGATGTCGTTGATACGGGTTACGCAATCGCGTATCCGCGGCGGTCCATCCGAGAGCGCGTGCGAGTTCTGGCGATCTCCATTCCTTGCACGCGTTCTGTGGGTTGACGTGCGCACACGTGACGGGCGCGGCGGTTGCCGCCGTATCACAACGCAAAGCCAGAGCAATTATTGACCGCGCGCATGCCGGCAGAAGCTGACGCAGGGCTTGAACGCGTTTTTCGTGGTAATTAGGCCAGCTGATTGCGAATACGTCTTTTCCGCGTAGGGCGTTTATCGTCGCGTCCGCCAGCGGGCCTGATAAACAGCGCATACAGAGGATTGCGTGCCCGGTTTCCATTGGTTTTGTCCGTACTGTCATTTCGAAAGTAATTTACTCAAGCTACATTTAATTACGCTTGACCCGGTGGGGAGATGTTTCCCAATGTTGCCAACAGTCGGTCCACGGTGTTGTCTAACGTTTGCGCGTCCGCGAGCAGGGTCATACGTCTTTCCGTCGATTTAGCCTCACCGGTCTGCGCCATATTTGCCCCTTTACTCACGGCCACCTCGATACCCTCGATTGTCGCCTCGAGTCTGTTCAGAATTTTGTTTTTGAAGTTAAGGGCGCTCTTGTCAAGCCGCTCGGCAAAGTCGTATCGTATCCGGCCGGACTGCATGTCTATGCTGTCGCGAGCGTATTCCTGCGCTTTGTGCAAAATCAGTCGGTCTGCGATTGCTTTGGGTAAAGCGAAGACCAGTGATGAGGCTAGAATTTGAAGACTTGTCGGTTCACTCCAGAACTTGTAATAAAAATCCTTTTCGACGCCCGGTATCGAATCGGCTGGGGTTGAATCGTACGCAATCGCGAAAAGTTCCGACGCGTAACGGAACAGCTCGTCAACCATATCATTGATTTTTCTAGTAAATCTGGCGCAGAGCCCATCGAATGCCACTGCGACTTTCTCATCCTCGCCGGCGCGCCATTGGTCATAAGCGTTTTTGATGCACGTGGTTGCATGTTGCTCCAGCGTTTCATAGAGCTGGCGGAGAGGAAGCTCTCGATTTCGTGCGAAATGCTGTTCAATGCTGGACGCGACCTGCTCGGAAAGACCGGCCTTGAACGCGTTCAAGTCTTCCTCAACGGTATGCTTCAGCAGCTTCTTAACCTCACTGCTGAAAAGGATGTCGCACTCGTCCTTAGCATTCAGTATTTCCAGCTTCTTGTTCTCAAGAAGATCGATCTTTTTTCTAAGTTCGTGCAAGGGGGATACGAGGGATTTCAATTCCAGTTCGTGCGTCAAGCGGAGTTGGGAAATCATGCGCAAAAGATTGCGTATGATCGACTCCATTATCAATTTGCCTTTTTCATCCATGAGAAACGCGCCAAGCGCCCGGGAGAAAGTTGGAAAAAGGCTGTCCCGGATCATTTTCTCATTACCTTCGCATTGTCCCTCCAACGCCAAGCGGGCCGAGACCGGAAACAGATTCACGGCGCCGCCCATGGCGTCCGTAAGCACTTTTTTCACGAATGCGATCGACTCATTTAAATCGCCCGGGGCCAGCAAGTCTGCCTTGTTGAGTAGAAAAAAAATCTTTCCGGCATATTCGCTGACCTGCTTTAAGAAGTCATATTCGGCCTGACTCACCGGCTGATCGACAGATAGCAGCATGAGCACGGCGTCGGCTTTTGGCAGAAACCGGTACGCCAAATCGGTATTGTGCTGGTAGACCGAGCCAATGCCGGGGGTATCTATGATCCGGATTCCCGGCTTAAGCCATTCAGATGGGTAGCAGACCAACACCTCACGGATGCCCTTGGTGTTGTTCGGGTTGCCTTTTTCCGTAACATAATCCGCGAGGTTTTCCGACGTAATATCCCGGTATGCGCCGTTGTGTAACGTGGCCCGGATCGATAATGTCGCGCCATAACACAGGATGGTGACGACAGAAGTTAGAGGAACAACGCCGACCGGTAGCAGACGCGTGCCGATGAGGGCATTGATGATGCTGCTTTTTCCCCGTTTGAATTGTCCCGCCGCGACAAGGTTGAAGGTTTGAGAGGCGAGTTTGCCTTTCAATTCCAGGCAAGTTTCGACGGGCACATCCTGCAAGTTCATAAGCCCCTCGATGCACGCTTCCAGCTCGTTTAGGGGAGAAGAAGCGGCTTCTGGAGCAAGCTCAATAGTATTGGGCGCGAGGTTCACGATCAGTTTAATTCGGTTTTGCGCTCGGGATAGGCACAAAAAAAGCCCCTACCTATCAGGTAGGAGCCATCAGCCTAATTCTGGCGGTTCAGGCGAGCTCCATCGCCCTTTAAGTATTATAGCACTAACCTGTGCAACGCATGCCGCAAGCCGCTTTAGTCTGCCGCTGCCGAAGTCGCGTTCCTGTCCTTAGGACCCTAGTTCGGTCTTTATTCGCTTGCCGCGCGGACGACAAACTTTTGCTTTGCAATTTCACGCGAAGGAGTATTGATTGTGAACTTTTCTCGATTTTGATAACCTAGAACCCTACGGAGATGGCAATCCTCCTGCAAGAATAACCGCCCAACCGGCTGATGATGCCTATACACACCGAGATTCGCGGTGAGGTACGGGCGCAGGCCATCTGCAACACAAGCCCCAGCGGCGCACCTCGGTTTGCCTATTCACGGTAATTTCGGCCTCGGTAACTACGTGGACGCCCGATGCCCATTTTCGAATACACGCAACACAATGGTGATGCCGGATGAATCTTAGGGAATATGAACGAGCGAAATTTGAACTTGCGCAAATACTGCGTTCGCTGGCAGCCCGATGCAAAAACCTGCCGGAAAAAAGACAGGATCGACTTCGGGAACTTTTTGTCCGGCTTGCGGAAGACCGCTTCAACCTCGTCGTAGTCGGCCGTTTTAGTCGAGGAAAGACTTCTCTGATGAATGCCATACTCGGCACGGATCGTTTGCCCACCGGAATTGTGCCCTTGACGTCGGTCATCACCACAGTCGCATATGGCAGCAAGGAACAGGCGGTTATCATCTATGAAGGTGGACGTCTTCCCTGCGAGGTGCCGTTGGACGCCTTGCCGGAATACATTACGCAACAACACAACCCAGGAAACGTCCGGAAAGTAAGGACGGCCGAGGTGAAATTGCCTGCCGAGATTCTTCGGCGCGGCTTCTTTTTCGTCGACACGCCCGGCCTCGGGTCTCCTATTACGGAAAACACGCGAACTACGGAAAACTTCTTGCCTGAAGCCGATGCATTTGTACTTGTTACAAGCTATGAATCCCCGCTATCCGAGGAAGAACTTCGCGTTCTTCGTGCGGCGTCGTCCTCCGGACGCCATGTCTTCGTCGTGCTTAACAAGCAGGACCTCGTCTCATCGGAGGAACGCAAAGATGTTTTGCGTTATTTGAACGAGCAGTTGAGCGAATTGCCGGGTAAGAATGCACTTCAAATCTTCTCGGTATCCGCACGCGACGGCCTTGAGGCGAAGCGCTCCCAAGATGCCCATCGTTTGGCCGCAAGCGGCATTCCAAAGCTCGAGACTGAACTGATTCGCTTCTTGCTGGCGGAGAAAAGCACGGAATTTTTGCTGCGCCTGTGCGACCGCGTGGCCGATCGAGCGCACGAGTTATCTCCAGGCGCAGATGCAGCCCGGTTGACAGAGCAGTTGAGCTCATTATCGAAGCAGATCTCTTCGGGGCACTCGACATCCAGTCTGCGCGGCGATGTCCCGGTGACAGGTTCTAATGCGTCTGGCTCCCTGCCGCAGCTTCGCCCCTGCGAGGTGTGCAAACATATCCTCGATGCCACATTCAATTTCCTTTGCCGCTATCAATACAGTATAAGCACGAGCCACGAGGAGCAACAACGCCATGCCGAATGCGGCGGCCTATGCGGCCTTCACACGTGGCAATATGCATCGCTGGCCGGTACACAAGCCATCTGTACGGGTTATCCCGCGCTTCTCGACCGATGGTCGGTCTGGTTTCGCGGTACCGCGACGTCCATGGCTCCAGTTAACTCTCTCGCCTCGAACATATGGGGTCTTCTGCCCACTGAACAAACTTGTGTTCTATGCCGCGTGCGTGCCAAAGTGGAAACGGAAGCGATTTCATTGATCGTCGACCAATTCGACAAAGACCATGAGAATGCCCTGAATTCGCTTTCTGCCATTTGCCTTCCACATCTTGGGCTCTTGATCGCATCGATCGACGACGCAAGTACGATACAACAACTGATGATCCGCGAGGCAATTATTCTAGACCGGCTATCCGAGGACATGCGGCGCTATGCGACGAAGCAGGATGCGATAAGGCAGATCCTGACCAGCGACGAGGAAAGGAACGCCGGTCAAACGGCTATTACCGTATTGGCCGGGCTTCGCAATATAAATATGTCGGGATAACTTCATCTGGAAGTACCGGTTAGTTTCGTAGCATTCTTTCGATCATATTTATGGACCTCGCATTTCCGCGTTCCATGACTTGCAAAAGATGTGGGCGCCTGTGCCGGGTCAACCGCACAGATACCTATGAGATGCCGGAGGGAATGGCCGGCATAGCTTGGGCAAAATGCAGAAAATGCCGCCAGACGTTCGTGCATTTCGTTGGTGAGAAAAAACCGGTCGTAGTCTTGATGGAAAGATGGCTGGGGCTTCACTAATGTCCGCGATACCTATTTCGGCCCTCCATCTGGCGCGTCCCGCGTGCGTCGCTGCGCGAACAAGCGCCATGCCGGTGCCTGCATCAATTCCGTGTAGAATTCTGGGTGGCGGCCCGCGCGCTGGGCGTGGGCTTTCTCTCGACTGTGTCGCATTTGCACGCAACCCTTCGCTATCGCGCTCAGCATGTAGAATAGTCAAAGTCCGTTTCCTCTCCGCGCGGCAAATTGATCCAATACGGGGCCTGCCGTGACGAAAATCATTCTTACTCGCCACGGGCGGACCGAATGGGACTCGCACCCGCCGCGCTTCCGCGGCCGCGCCGATTTGGCGTTGAGTAAAGCAGGCCTTGAGCAAGCCCGCAAAACCGGTGCGCGCATCGGTTCAAGCTGGACCCCATCGGCTGTCTATAGCAGCCCGATGAAACGCTGCGTGATCACCGGACAAATCATAGCGGCGCCATTCCGAGTGGAAGTACAGCCGATTGACGGCCTCAACGACATCGATTACGGCGAGTGGCAAGGAATTACGGTGGATGAGGCAAAAACACGTTGGCCAAATGAATTTTTCATTTGGTCGCGCAGCCCGCACCTCGCCCGGTTCCCGCGCGGAGAATCGCTGGAGGAGGTCATGACGCGTGCGTCGAGCGCTGTGCGCGACGTCCTGCGTCGACATGTTAATGAGACGATCGTGCTCGTTGGACACAACAGCGTCAACCGGGTCATCCTGCTGCATGCCTTGGGTCTCTCTCTGTCCCACTATCGATGCCTAGCGCAGGATATGTGCGCAATCAGCGAGCTTAATTTCTCCGATGGCAGGTTTGCTATCAAGACGATCAACGAGAGCTATCACCTGAACTCTGTGTAGCCATTAACAAGCTCTACAGTCGAACTTGGGGGCATATTCAGCGATTTACCTGTTTCCGAAGACGGCTGTCTTGCCCAATTCTCGTTCGATCTCGAGCAGCCGATTGTATTTGGCGATTCGTTCTCCGCGGCAGACCGAGCCGGTCTTGATCTGTCCCCCGCCCATCGCTACCGCGAAATCCGCTATGAAACTGTCTTCCGTTTCCCCAGAGCGGTGCGATATCACGAAGTTCCATCCGGCACCGCGGCAAAGCCGGATCGCTGCCACTGTTTCAGTGATCGTGCCGACTTGGTTCAACTTGATAAGTGCGGCGTTACAGGTTTTTTCCTTGATGGCGCGCGCGATGAAGCGGGTATTTGTGACCAGATTATCGTCCCCCACGATTTGAATCTTGTCGCCCAGGCGCGCGGTATGCGCCTGGAACCCGTCCCAATCGTTCTCCGCCAGGCCGTCCTCGATGGAAATGATCGGATATTTGCCTATCCAGTCCTGGTATAGCGCTGTCATTTCATCGCTGCTCATGTTGCCTAAGCCACTACGGACGAGTTTGTACCTGCCGTCTTCATAAAAGGAACTTGCCGCCGGGTCAAGGGCAATAGCAATGTCGGACCCGGGTTTGTAACCTGCATTTCCAATTGCCTCGACTATGAGCTTGCAAGCTTCCTCGTTGTTCTTGAGTTGCGGCGCAAACCCGCCTTCATCGCCAACGCTCGTGGCATAACCCAGTTTCTTGAGGATGACTTTGAGGGCCTGGAAAGTTTCCACCGCATAACGTAATGCTTCCGAAAACGTCGGCGCACCGATTGGCACAATCATAAATTCCTGGAAGTCGAGACTGCTGTCGGCGTGTTTGCCACCATTCAGGACATTGACCATGGGAACCGGCAGATGTATGGCCCCGCCTCCGCCGAGGTATGCGTAGAGCGGTAGTCGTTCCGACTGAGCAGAGGCGCGCGCCACCGCTTGTGATACACCCAGTATTGCGTTGGCGCCCAGTCTCGATTTGTTCGGCGTGCCGTCCAATTCGATGATAAGACCATCGATTTCCGCCTGACAGCGCGGGTCTTTGCCGATTAACGCTGGGGCGATGACGTCGTTTACGTTGCCTACGGCCATCAGCACTCCTTTCCCGCCGTATCTTCCCGAGTCGCCATCCCTTAGCTCAACTGCTTCGTTTTCGCCTGTCGACGCACCTGAAGGTATCGAGGTTTGAGCGGTGACGCCATTCTCCAAACTCATGGTCACGCGTACTGTTGGATTGCCGCGGGAATCCAGAACTTCCATTGCGTATACTGAACGAATGCGGGTCTTCATATTGTTCCTTTCATGAGACTGCTGTACTATCTTTTTATGGAGTAACTGTGGTGGAGAAATAATGAATTTCTGTAGCCATTGCGGAGCAAAGGTGGTTTTTCGCCCATCGAAGGGCTATGAACTGTCTCGTTACGCATGCGATAGTTGCCATAGGATTTATTATCAGAGCCCCAGATTGGTGGCCGGATGCATCGCCGAATGGTCGGATAAAATTCTGCTGTGCCGGCGCGCGGTCGAACCCGCTTTCGATATGTGGACATTGCCGGCCGGATTCATCGAAGCAGAAGAAACCGCGGAGAAAGGGGCCAGACGCGAGATTCTCGAAGAAGCGGGCTCCAAGGTTGAGCTGGGACGTCTTTTCGCCGTATTCAACGTTCCTGCCTTCCACCAGCTGCACGTCAGATTCCTGGCGCGATTGATTGCTCTCGATTTCAAGGCCGGACCGGAAACCGCCGAAGTTCGGCTGTTCGGCGAATACGAGATCCCATGGGAAAAGCTTGCATTCACGACAACCCGGGAAACCTTGAAATATTATTTTGCAGACCGCAAGAACGGTTCTTTCGGCTTTCATTTTTCCGACGTCGTGTCGTTTTTGCCCTGAGAAGAGTGACCTCGGCATGGGGATGTGATTGAGTGGCAGCATGGTTTTGACGCAATAATTTCGCGGTAAGTCAATATCACGAGGGCGTGATTAATACGATTGTTTGGCTGGAATTACACCGCGCACTCCGCCGCGCGGATTAGGCACATCTCCTCTGTAGCGTGGAATCAAATGAACATGCAAGTGCCAAATAGTTTGACCCGCGCATTCCCCGTCGTTCACGCCAATATTATATCCATCGGGCCGAGGCAGGCGGTCAAGCAGGTGCTTCGCCTCGTCGAGCAATGACGACAGCGCCGACCGCTCTTCAGGCGTCGCTTCGAAGAAGCTTGCGACGCGACGGAATGGAACGAGCAGCAAATGCCCGGGAGTAACCGGGTGTTTGTCGTAGCGAGCGGACGCGAGGTCGTTTTGCGGCACGATGCCGGTGCGCGCGAAAAATGGGCAATCGGTAAGCTCCATCTTTTAGAATACACCCAAGATAATCAAGACTGCCGCCAGGGTAAGCAGCACGTACGCGGCGTAGGCATTGATGCGCCCGTGATGCATCGCCGCCAGATCGCGGGACCATCCCATGGCCTTTTTCTTCGCCGGCTGCACCACAAAACGATCCACGATATGCACGGTCAGGCGTTCGCGGCGGATGGCCATGCGGAAATGCTCCGCCACCGTCTCGCTCGTGTCCTCCACAGTCGTGGGACGGAAAATCGCATCGAAGATCACGCGC